>JAAYAQ010000354.1 GCA_012719295.1 Candidatus Hydrogenedentota bacterium
ACGTTCATCACATCATCACATAAAACAGACAGCAAAGAAATGACAGAGGGTGCCGGCCAGCACGAAGAGATGCCACACCGCATGGTGGAACGGCATCAGCCGCCACAGGTAGAAAGCCGTCCAATACTAATGTTCTTTAGTTCGTGATGCCGCCGAGCGAGGCGAGCGTCGGGTCCGCGATTGCCGCGAGCAGCTCCGTGTCCTTGCCGAGCAGATCGAGTGCGCGGGCGGCCCGTCCGCCGCAGGTCTTCTTGCGCCCGACCGAGGCGACGATCTCCCGCACCCTGGCCGTGTCCTTGACCTGGGCGGCCTGGCCGATGAAGCGGGCGTTGATCTCGCCGCAGACCTTCGCCCGGAGCGGGATGTCGGCGACGCTCTTGCGAAGCGGCAGGCGCTCCTTCGCGCCGTCCGGCGACCCCTCTTTGCACCGCCAGACCTTGAACGGGGCCGGGTTGTTCAGGGTGGTCTCGAAGCGCAGGGCGTTGTGCTCGTTGTAGAACTTCACGCTGTTGCCGTCCAGCCAGTGCTTCACGCGCACGCCGTCGTACCAGACACCGGCCCCGGAGAGGATGTCGGGGTCGGCCAGCGGGTGGGGCTGCCCGTCCGGGCGCACCGGCCGGCCGAAGTAGCGCAGCACGCGCTCGCCCGTGCCGTTCGCGAGTTCGTGGCGCAGGAGGCTGTCCATCAGCGGCGCGACCGACCCCGGCGAGTCGAAGATGAAGTCCGTCGCCCATTCGCTCTGCCACAGCGTCCAGCGGTAGCCCGGCCCGCCGCCGAGCGTCTGGCCCATCGTCGGGAAAGCCTCGCGGGCGAACCCGTCCAGGATGCCGAACCACGGGGCGAGCGGCTGCGCGTCGAGGAGCCTCTGCGCCGCCGCGAAGTCGCCGACGGAGAGGAACTTGTTCCCGTCAACGGTGTGCGCCACACCCTGCAGCTCCAGCCCCCGGCGGAGCCACTCCCGCCCGTTGAGGGCGATCTGGATCTCGTACGGGAACCAGGTCTGCAGCCGCACACTCATGAAGCCGTACACCGCGTGGTTGTGGTAGAAGTACAGGTGCTTGCACTTGCCGTGCTCCGGGCGCAGCCGCGGGCGTCCCGCGCCGGGGTCGAACGCCGCGCGGAATGTCCGGCACGACTCCGTGCAGGACCACACGCCGACCGGCCCGCAAGCCACGCCCTTCTCGCGCATCCTCGCGTGGGCCAGATCCTCCTTCCGCTCGCGCGGCGAGGGGATGTGCGTGATGCCAGCCCCGGTCTGTTCCATTGCCAGCCGCTCGCAGGCCGCCACGAGCGCGGCCGACTGCGCGAGCATCCACGACTTGTAGTCCTTGTTCAGCACGCCTCGTCCCGCCAAGAACCTCGCCGCGCCCTCCGCGTACGCCAGGTGCCGAAGGCATCCCTTAAACACGATCCGGTCGAAGCCCGTGAGTACGCCCTTGATCTTCGAACCGAACTGCTGTAAAAACGTCTCCATGCGCCGCCCCCTTGTGGTGTTGTTGTGTGATAGCCTTCAGCATAAGGGATCAGCGGCGCATCCGCGAATCT
>JAAYAQ010000355.1 GCA_012719295.1 Candidatus Hydrogenedentota bacterium
GAGATCCTCCGCGAGGTATTCGGGCGGCAGCTCGAACGTCAGGGTATAGTGCGCGCGGCCGCTGAAATGGCGCAGGCGCGGGTGGTCGGTCCACGATTCGAGCGCGGGCCACGTCTGGGTTTCGGCGGGGGCATCGAGCCCGGCGAACGCGACCTGCCAGGGGCCGCTCAGGTCAAAGGGCGCGGGGAGCCCTTCAACGACAGCCGCGGCGGTCCGTCTGGCGCTGTCCTGGACGATTTCACAGGCATGGGGGCCGTTGTGCGCGGCCAGGGCGGTCAGGGCGGCCTCGTCGATGCTCAGAATGTCATCGAATGCGCTTTGCGCGGCGTGGATGCGTTCGGCGGCGCCGGGGACGCGTTCGAAGACCAGGAAGCGCGATTCATAGGGGCGCATCGCCAGGCGGAGGCGGGTGTAGCTGCCGTCGCGCTCGTATTCGAGAAGGGGACGGCGCTCGCCGGAATACGGGTTCCACCACCACGGCTCGCCGTCCGTAGTGCGCAACCCGGCGCGCACGTCGACCGGAACGGATTGGAGGTTGCTTACGAAATAGATGTCGGCTTCCGGGGCGCGGCGGTGCGTGAACGCCAGGCCGTCGTTGGTTCTCAGGCCCGCGCGCACCAGGTCGATGTCGAGGTCGGGGGGGACCGCCTGCCGCAGGACCTTCAGGAACGGATCGAGGGGCGCGCTGCGCCAATCGAGCGGGTCGGTGCGGCGCATGACGAGTTCGAGCCGCCACGTGCGGCCTGTTCCACAGGGCTTTGAGGCGGCGCCGTCCGGTCCGGCGGGTTCGCCGAACAGCTCAGCGCTGATGCGCCGGACTTCGGCGTCGTTCTGTTCGTGGTTGTGCATGCCGGTGGAGGCTTCCGGGATTCTCTCGAGGGCGATGACGGCGCCGCCCTGGCGCACGAAATGCGCGATCTGCCGGTAGGTCTCGACGGGGAGCGCGGCGACATCGGGCAGGATCAGTACCCGGTAGGTCATCGCGCCCAGGCGGAGTTCGGGGCCCTCCGCGGCGAAGCGGCGCTGCAGCACGTCGTCGTTCACGAGGTCGAAGGCATAGCCGTTGGCCATGAGCAACTGGCCCGTGCCGCCCCAGTCGAATTCACGCGTCCATTTGCGCGCATTCAGGACGCTCCGGGTCCACTGGTTGGCGAGGGGCGAATACAGGGCGACGTCGGCCGTGTAGCTGCCCTGGCGCAGGAGGGCGCAGCAGCGGGCGGTATAGCCGGCCAGGTGGCGGTACCAGGGCCACCAGATGTTTTCGTGGCTGATGCGGATGGCCGCGAAAAATCCGCGCGTGGGCACGATATCGCGTTCCGGCGATGCGATGTAGCCGTGGTTGTAGAGTTTGTTGACGCCCACGCGGAAATACCCGTCGGTGGCGATCTTCAATTCCTCGAGCGTTGCGCGGTAGGGCTCCCAGTGAAGGTAGGTGAATGCCTCGGCGGTCACGATCGGGCGTCCGTACAGGTGCGCGCCGGATGTTACGTACTCCCGGGGTCCGATCCGGGTGTCAAACCAGGGGACGGCGTCCTTTTCCCCGGCCGTGATCTCGGCTTCGGGGAGATCCGCCGCTCCGGCGCCTTCGAGGATGTCGGTGACGAACCCGTACGGCTGGATGCGGGCGCGGACGTTGTGCCGGCGGCACCATCCGGTGAACGTGGCGAAGAAGGCGCGCATGCCCTGTTGATGCAGGAAATGGTTCACGTCGTACCGGACTTTGGGGGAGAGTTCGCCGACCTCCCACCACAGGGCGGGCAGCCAGGGGACGAGATCGTAGCCGAAGTCTTCCCGGAACCGTTCGAACAGGCCATCGGCCCAGTAGAGCCCGTTTCGGTAGATGGGCACTTCGAAGCTGTCGCCGAAAAACGAGTCGACGGTGGTGCCGAAATGGTCGCCGATGGCGGCGGCGTACTGTGCGCCGAGCGTCTCGCAATACCGGTTCATGGCGCCTTCGTCGAGATGATTGACGGCGTTGGCATTGTCTCGCCGGGTCAGCCAGAACGCCATGAGCTGCCAGCGGCCGGCCGGCGCCTCCCACGTGATGTCTCTGCCCCGGGCAAGGGGGGTGATGTCGACCAGCGAATCCGCGCGGAGACGCCCCGCTTCGACGCGCCCGGCCACCACCTTGACGAGGCGGTCTTCCGGCGCAATGACGGGGGTGGAGCGGGGCAGATCGTTGGGGTTGGGCGTTGCCTCCTCCGGCAGCGGCCCGGCGTAGGTGCGGGGACCCTCCACGCTGAGCATGCTGGCCAGCAACACCTGGCTCCGATCGTCCTCGGGGACCCAGTCGCCGCCCCAGATCCATCCGGGGCCGCCGAAGTTGACGGAGACCTGCATGCCGCGGTCGCGCGCCTGGTCGACCGCGTACCGGAGCAGTTCGAAGTAGCCGGGCGACAGGTAGTCGTGATTGCCCTTCTGATAGACGGCGTCCATGGTGATCTGTTCGACGCCGCCGATCCCCTGGGCCTGCATCTGGTCGAGTTGCCAGGCGATGTCTTCCTTGCGCAGGGCATTGCCCATCCACCACCAGCGCGTGTGCGGGCGGCAGTCCACCGGCGGCGCGTCAAACGCGGCGCGGATCTCGTTCAGCGAAGTTTCCGATGCGCGAGGGTTTCCGGCCAGGGGTGTGCAGCACAGCACAAGGGTGGTGGCGATGAGTGCATTCTTCACGACGGCGTACTCCCTCGGGGCGATGCCCGTTCCTCGCCTGTCTTCACAGGATATCAGGATATACCGCATATCCCAATGCCCGGTGTTCGCGGGGTCAGAGGATCAGCATGGTGTCGCCGTAGGAGTAGAACCGGAACCGCTCCCTGACGGCGAAGCGGTAGGCTTCGAGGACGAAATCGACGCCTGCAAACGCGCAGACCAGCGCCAGGAGGCTGGAACGGGGGAGGTGGAAATTGGTCTGGAGCGCGTCGATAGCGCGAAAGGTGTAGGGAGGATAGATGTAGCGGTTGGTTTCGTCTGTGCCGGGATGATAGGCGCCCGCCTGGTATTGCGTTTCGAGGACGCGGGTCACGGTCGTGCCGACGGCGGTGATGCGGCCGCCGGCCGCGCGGGAGCGATTGAGCTGCGCGGCGGTTTCTTCGGTCAGGGTGAATGGTTCGGGCTCGAGGGTGTGGTCTTCGAGGCGCTCGGCCTGAATGGGCCGGAAGGTGCCATACCCCACGTGCAAGGTGAGAAAGGCGCGGTCGACGCCGCACTCATCGAGACGGCGAAACACGTCCCGGGTGAAATGCAGGCCGGCCGTGGGCGCGGCGACGGCGCCGGGGGCGTTGGCGTAGATGGTCTGGTAGCGCGTGAGGTCGGACGCCTCGGGCGTGTCGCGGCGGATGTAGGGGGGCAGCGGGACCTCGCCGGCTTGTTCGAGCACAGTGAGGACGTCCGGTTGGGCGAACGAGACGTGGCGGCGTCCGCCGGGGAGCCTGTCGCCGACCACGGCCTCGATGCCGGCGGCGATCTTCACGGGCGTGCCGGGTTTGACCTTGGACGAGGGGCGCACGAGGGCGTCCCACTCGCCCGGGCCGGTTTCGTGGAGGAGAAAGACCTCGACCTGTCCGCCGGTGGGTTTTCGCCCGTGGAGGCGCGCCCGGATGACGCGGGTGTCGTTGAATACCAGGCAGTCGCCACGCCGCAGGTATTGAGGCAGGCTGCGGAAGACGTCGACGGTCATGGCGCGGCTGGCGCGATCGAGCACGAGCAGGCGGGACTCGTCGCGTTGTTCGCAGGGGTGTTGCGCGATGAGTTCTTCCGGGAGCGAGTAATCGAGTTCCGATGTGTTCATGGCAGCTGGCCCGGGTTCATCCGTGCCCGGCGGCGTGTCGGGCGGCGTCCTGGGCCAGGGCAATGGCGCCAAGCACGCCCGACGTGTTGCCGAGTGCGGGAGGGACGATGTAATCGCGGGTGTGCTCGAGGATCGCGGGCGATTGCACGTATCCGTTAAGCAATTGGAGGACTTCCCGGCGGATTTTCGGGAAGAGGGCGCGGCGTTCCATCACGCCGCCGCCGAGGATAATGCGCTGGGGGGACAGGGTACAGATGAATCCCGTCAGGGCGACGGCGAGATAGTGTGCTTCGAGGTCCCAGGCGGGGTGCGCGTCGGGCAGGGTTTCGCCGCGGGTTCCCCAGCGCTTTTCGATGGCGGGTCCCGAGGCCAGGCCTTCGAGGCAGTCGCCGTGGTAGGGGCACACGCCTTCGAATTGGTCGCGGTGCGTGTCGCGGGGGAGGCGGACATGGCCCATCTCGGGGTGGACGAGCCCGTGCATGAGTTTCCCGCCGACCAGGCCGCCGCCGCCGATGCCCGTCCCGATTGTGAGGTAGATGAAGGTGTCGAGCCCCCGGGCGGCGCCCCAGCGGTTTTCGCCGAGGGCGGCGCCGTTGACGTCCGTGTCGAATCCCACGGGGACGCCGAGGGCCTCGGCGAGCCGCCCGGCGAAGGGGGTTTGTCCCCAACCGGGTTTTGGCGTGGTGGTGATATAGCCCCACGTGGGGGATTCCGGATGGGGATCCACGGGACCGAAGGAGCTGATGCCGATGGCGGCGATGGGTTCCCGGCGGCGGTGTTCCTCGAAGTAGGCGATGCACCGGTCGATGGTTTCCTCAGGCGTGGTGGTGGGGAAACGTTCCTCCTCGCGCAAGTCGTCCGGCCCCGAACCCAGGGCGCAGACAAACTTGGTGCCTCCTGCCTCGATGCCGCCGAATGTCGCCATGATCGATACTCCGTCCCGGCCGTTGCGTGAATGTGTTCGGGATCACCGGGACTATATGGGGGGGCTGTAGGATCTGTCAATGTCGCGGGTGTTCCTGGCGCGCCGGCGGGCTGCTGGAGACCCCGGTCTGGAATGCGGGGCAGGCGGCGTAGATAATGGCACGTCATGCGGGAACGTAGCTGGATGATAGCGCGTCTGTGGGAAGGTCTGTTGCTGGCCTGGGGTTCACGCGCCTGCTGGGGGTACCGGGCCCTGGTCCATGCCCCGGTGTTTCTCCTGGGGGTTGCGGCGATTGCCGCGGCGGGGTTCCTTGCGCACCTGACCGGATTCGTCCCCGCCGTGCTGGTGGTGGCACTGTGCGCGGGGGCGCTGACCGTGTTGACGCTGAACGGGGTCATCGATGCCTCGCTGCTGGTTGGCGCCCGTGTGGAACATGGGCTGCTGCTGGTGGAACTGTCACGAAAACGCGAAACGCCGGGCGGGCGGGAGCAGGTGGCCTGGGCGCGGCAGCGCAGCGCCGCGGCCGATGCGCCGCCCGCGTGGGTGGTTCCGCGGGTGCGCCGCGCGGTGAACGCCGTTCACGGGAACGTGCACGACGTCGGCGATGTGTTTCCGGCGTTTGCGCGGGGCCGTGCGCCGTCGTGGGCGCGACGGCTCCTCGCGCGCTGCACGAATCCGATGGCGGACGCGCTGGCCGCCCGGGCGTTTGCCGGCGAATCCGGCCGCGCGGCCGCGCAGGCCAGAGAAGGCCTGCTGCTCTATGCGGCGGTCTGGGACGACGCGTTTCGGTGGAACATGGCGTTGTGGTGTCTGGGACAGGTCGTCATGCTGCTTGTGGCGGCGCTGGCGGCCCTGCCGCTCGCTTTGGCTGTGGGCGCAAGCCACGGGGCGGTCCTGGCCAGCGCGGTTGCGGTTGCGTTATGGACGGGATTTGCGGTACAACGCGTTGTCGCGGCGCCCATACTCGAGGCGGCGGCGATTGTAGCGTTCGAGGAAATGGTTCAGGGAAGCTCGGTGCCGCCGGAGACCGAGCCGCGTCTCCGGGAAGCGAGTGCGGCGTTTCGCGACCTTGACGACCGGGCGCGCGACATGCCGGTGGTGGGCGGAGAACACTCTCTTTGATATGAAAGGAGCGGTCATGCGAAAGGCGATTGCGGGGCTGTGCGTGGTGATGCTGGTCACTGTGGGGTGTGTGTCGGTCAAGACGGGCGACCTCTGTCCGGATGCGGCGGCCTGCCCGAAAGCGGCATCCGGTGAGGCCAAGGCCACCTGTGCGGGATGCGCGGCGCCCTGCCTGCGCCACGTGGTGCTGTTCAAGTGGAAAGACGGCACGCCGCCGGCGACGGTCAACGAGATCGAACAGGCGTTCCTGGCGTTGCCCGGCCAGATTCCCCAGATCTGCGCGCTGGAGTGGGGCACCGACATGAGCGTAGAGAACCTGTCGCAGGGGTTTACGCATTGCTTCCTGGTGTCGTTCAAGAGCGAGGATGACCGCGCCGTATACCTGCCGCACCCCGCGCACAAGGCGTTCGGAGAGCTTATTGGTCCTCACCTGGACAAGGTGCTGGTGTTCGATTTCTGGGCGCAGCGGTAGCCGCCGGTTCGCGCAGCGCGCCCCACTGGCCGAGGATGTCGTAGAGGACGATCCCGAAGGCCGTGGCCACGTTGATGCTGTTCTTGTAGCCCAGCATGGGGATGCGCACGATTTCATCGCACTGGCTCAACAGTTCCGGGGTGATGCCTTTGACCTCGTTGCCGAAAACCACCGCAATCGGACGTGACCATTCATAGCCCCCCAGGGACTTGGCGTGATCGGCCGTCTCGATGGCGACCACGGGAATGCCCGCCTTGCGCACGTGCGTTACCGCGTCCGTGGAATCTTCATGATGTGTCCACGGCACATAATCAAACGCGCCGAGCGCCGTCTTGGCCAGTTTGAGGTTGGGCGGATGGCAGGTATAACCGCAGAGATGGATGTGTTCGACCGCCCCCGCATCGGACGTGCGGAAGATCGAGCCGACGTTGAACGCGCTCCGGATGTTCTCGAGAACGACATGCACGGGATGGCGCGCCCGGGGCTCCAGATGTTCCCTGGAGAGCATGCGGTAGTGCGGTTCCAGATGGTCGATGGTTTTCTTCTTCATGGCGCTCGGTACGGACGCTGGTTTTTCCCGATCTTCCCATAACCGCGGCGCGCACGCAAGGTGGCTGCGTTCTGGCACCGGGGCCTGATGGACCGGGTGGACCGGGTGGACGACCCCGCCCCAGCGAATGCCCCCCCCAGGTGGCGAATTTGAACGGCCGCGGGTTAACCCCGCGGCTCGGGCGGATGTTCCCATGCCGAACCCCGAAGGGGGTCGAACGGATTCGCCGCCGTTGCTCGACCTCCTTCAGCGCGTGATCAGCTCTCGTTACGAAACACTTTTTTCAGCGCGAAATAGGCGGGTTTGGGGTTGCGGTCGAAGTCGATGAAGGCGTTGTTGGCGGGACAGGGAAAGGCGTCGTGCCCCATCCAGACCAGGAATCCGCCGCATCTGGGGAAACGGTTCTTGCACGCGGCGGCGGCGATGGCGTAGGCCTCGGCCTGTTCGGCCTGGGTGAGGCGGATGTATTCGGCGAGGGCCTCGTCCGGGGGCAACTCGCCGAGCGTGTCGCGGAAGCGGTCCCATTGCCCCCACCACGCGGCGGTGTGGCGCCAATAGGCGGTGGTGGGCGGCCAGACCTCCGTGCCGCCGCCGTACTTCCGGAACATGTCGAGGCTCTGCGCCGCGGGCATGCCGGTTTCGGAGCGGAACAGGGCGTCGTCGCGGGACCAGTACGCGCGCCACTCGTCGAGGTTGTTCACCCACGGGCCGAACCCCCAGGGACCGTGCACGTCGTGCAGAGTGCCCGTGCCGAAACGCTCGGGCGAACCCCATTCCCAGGGTCCGCTCGCGGACGTGGGCAGGAACCGGCGGCCGGGGTCCCAGCGGTTGACGACGTCTTTCATGGCGGCGATGCAGGGGTGGGCGTAATCGCACGGGACGCTGTCGACGCCTTTTCCGCCGCCGCCGAGGAGTTCGTTGCCGCCGCACCAGAGCAGCAGGGCGGGGTGATGGGCGCGCCGGCGGATGTAGCTGATGCAGAGGTGCGAAAGCTCGACGATGGTCTCGGGCTCCTCGGGCGGCCAGTTCTCGACGCCGGAACTCGACAGCGGAAATTCCTGCCAGACGAGGATGCCCGCCTCGCCGCAGAGGCGGTAGAAGATGTCTTTCTCGAGGATGGCCCCGCCCCAGACGCGGAGGCAGGTGCAGCCCATGTCGCGATAGAGCTCGATGAGCCGGCGGTATTCGTCGTCGCTGCTGTCGGGATAGCTGGTGCGCGGCGGGACCCAGTTGGCGCCCTGCAGAAAGACCGGCGTGCCGTTGACCTCGCATATCCAGGGCTCGGCGTGTTCAGGCGCGCCCTCGCACGGGAGCCAGCGGACGCGTTTGAACCCCACGACGCGGTCAAGCCGCCACGGCTCGCCCTGGATGCTGGCTTGCAGGCGGAGCGTGTAGGTCTTCGCGGGGCCGACGCCGTTGGGCCACCACGGCTCCACGGGAATGTCGTCGAGGAGAATGTCGAGGCGGTCGCGCGCGAAGCTGCCCGAACCGCGGGCGAGTTCGGCGGCGCCGTCAAGGAGCACAACGGAGACCTCGCCGATCTCGGCGGGCGGCACGATGAGCGCATCGGCCTGCAGCGCCACCTCGACGCGGCCCGTGCGGTTATCGGCGGCGAGCGACGCGCGGGTATGGATGGGATCGATCGCGCACTGCGCCGCGCTCTTGAGGCGGAGGGCGTCCCAGATGCCGATGGGGACGATTCGGGGCGTCCAATCCCAACTGTAGCAGTAGCGGGGCTTGAAATGGCGCGAGTTCGACGTGTAACCAATCTGGCCCTGCTCGGGCGGTGGGACGTCGAAGACGATACTGAGCTGATGTGTGTTGCCGTCGGACAAGGCGCTGGTCAGCTCGAACAAATGCGGCGTTAACGCTCCCTTGAACGCCGCGATTTCCCGGCAGTCGACGAGAATCCAGCCGGAATAATCGAGTCCCTGCGCGTCCAGGAGCACGCGCTGGCCGGGGGCGATCGCGCCGGCGGGGAGGGTGACCGAGAAATCCCAGTGGCGGTGCTCGACCCATTCACAGGCAAGCGAATTCATGCCGGCGTTCCAGTCGGGCAGGATGCCGGCATCGCGCAGGGCCTGCTGCACGGAGCCCGGCGCCCGGGCGGGCACGGGGCCGATATCGGCCTGCATGGTGCTCCCGGTCTCCATGGATTTGCCCAGCCGCCACGTGTATGGCCGCCAGCCGAAGAGCTGCCAGGTCAAGGTGGTGAGGTCGATTTCCTGCATGCAATGCGCCCCCTGACGAAGATAAAAACGCAGTCCGATTGTTGCGGGGTATTGTGGGCCGCCATGCGCGCAATATCAACCGCGCGGGCCGGCGGGATCGTCTCTGTCGATCCGGGCGCGGCCTTGTGGTACAACGGTTGACGGCGCGGATCGATTCCATTCTAAC
>JAAYAQ010000356.1 GCA_012719295.1 Candidatus Hydrogenedentota bacterium
CAGACGGTCTTCCAGCAGCCGCGTCTGCGTAACGCGAAACCCTTCGCTCAGGCGGTGGGCGGCCTCCCGCGAGCGCGGTTCCGTCGAATCGTACTGGATCACGATGAGCAGCGAACCGCCCCGTTCCAGGACCTCTTCCGCCCGCTGCTTCACCACCACCACGGCATCCACTTCGCCGTCCAGCAGAGCGATTTCCGGCTCTTCCATCGTGACGAGTTCCACGCGGGGAAGCGCGGACACCCAGCGGCCCACCGTGGGATCCTGGCCCGCCTTCACGGCGATGCGCGAGGTGGATTCCTCAACGCGGGAGATGTGCATCAGCGCCACCTGCGACGTCACCACGAGCAGCGCGGGGTAGAGGACGATGGGAATGCCGATCATCGCCAGCAGCGTGCGCTTGTCGCGCAGCATCACCACCAGCTCTTTAAAGAAAATGGCGCGAACCGTGCGCAATTTCATGAGGGCACCGCATTGGCATCATTGACCAGGCGCACAAACGCGTCGGTCAGGTTCGTCGTGCCCGTCTTCTCGTATAGACTCTCCTTTGCGCCCGTGGCGAGAATCTCGCCATGGTGGATGAACGCCAGCCGATCGCACAGGATCTCCGCTTCGGTCATGTAATGGGTCGAGAAAATTATGCTGCGGCCCGAATGCTTCGCATTCCGGATAAACGTGAGGATGGTCTGGCAGGTCATGATGTCCAGGCCCGTGGTCGGCTCGTCCAGGATCAGTACCTCCGGATCATGCAGCAGCACGCGGCCGATCGACACCTTCTGGCTCTGTCCGGTGGAAAGCGTGTCGCAGCGGCGGTCGATGAACTCCTCCATGCCCAGGATCTCGACCAGTTCTTCCGTGCGCCGCCGAATCCGCTCCTTCGAGAGCCCGTGAAGGTATCCGAAATAGCGCAGCTCCTCGCGCGCGGTCAGGCGTCCGTACAGCTTCGTGTTCCCGGAAAGAAAGCCGATGTGCTGCCGCACCGCGTCGGGGTTCTGATCGGTGCGCAGGCCCGCAATCCAGCAGTGCCCCGACGTCGGGACGATGATCGTGCCCAGCATGCGGAGCAGGGTGGTTTTGCCGGCCCCGTTGGGGCCCAGCAGCCCGAAGATCTCACCCGGTTCCACGGCGAGCGTGGCGCTTTTGACCCCCTCCACGGGCGCTGACCGCGGGGGAAAGTATACTTTTCGCAGGCGTTCCGTGCGGATCATGCCGAAGTCCAGCTGCGGGTTCCAGAATTCTTCACGCGCGTATTTTTAGCACACCCATACCCGCCCTTCCAAATACCTCGAGGGCCCGGGCGGAGACGAGCGCGCCGTAAAGCCGCGTCAGGCGTTTGCGAGCAGGGCCCGGCTGAAGGCCGCATTGCGTTTGAAATCCGCTTCCCGGTCCCCGAGCACTTTGGTTTCAAGCACCACCCATCCGGCGTAGGCAATGGCCCGCATCGCCTCCGCCACCGCGTTCATGTTGACCTCGCCCTCGCCCAGATGCCCCTTGTTGTCCTTGAAGTGTATCTGGCAGATGCGGTCCCCCAGGAGCCGGATCTCGCCCGGCACGTCGTACCCGTTTGCCGTGGAATTCCCGACATCGTAGTAGACGCGCACCGCGCTGCTCTTCACCCGCGAGAGGATGTCCAGGTTCTGTTCGGCCGAAAGGGTGTTCTCCAGGCCCAGCATGACCCCCGCCTTCTCGGCCTTCGGCGCCAGTTCCTTGAGTTGTCCGACCAGGGTGTCGACGTCACTGGCCTTCAGTGTCCCCGACTTGTCGCGCAGGTCCCCCTTGCCGAAGAACGCCATCAGCATGACGTTCGCGCCCAGGTCTTTTGTCCCGTCAATGGTTTGCTCGACCCATGCCATCGCCCGCGGATCGCTCACCATCGGAAACCCGTTCAACAGGCCCATCGCCACCGACGACACCGCGACGCCGTGGGTTTCGGCATTCTGTTTGTACGCCAGCCGCCGTTCCGCGTCCGCGATGGCCAACACGTCGCCGGGATGGCCATTGTCCGCCGCGGCCGAGATCTCGAGGCCGTCGAGTCCAACCGCCGCCGCCGCGGCCAGCCCCTCGGGACCCAGGGCGCCCAGCGACCAGTCACACGCGCTCAGCCGCAGGGCCGGCTTCCCATCGCCCGCGAACGCCCCGGAGAGTGCAAGGCCTGCCCCCGCAATCCCAAACCCCGTCTGAACCACGAATTGACGCCGTGTTGTTCGCATTCGCACCAGCCCTTTCCTGCGTTGTCTGGTCCGGCCGTGAACGGCCCGCCCTGCGCATCGGACGGTTCATTTCGCGCATCACCATATCACAGGCCCGGCATGCGGACAATCGCGACCGCGGGGACCTTGCGCCAGTACGGAGACGGTGGCTATAGTGCCCGAGGCCGCCCTCCAGGCGGCATTAATCAGAAGGCCACAAACCACAGTGAGGAAACCATGCGAAATCCAGTCGCCATGATCACCGGGGCCAGCCGAGGGATCGGACGCGGCATTGCCCTCGAACTCGCCCGGCACGGATACGATATCATCGGCACCGCCACGCGCCTCACGCCGCAAGACACCGAAAAAGGGCTTTTCGAGGTCAAAGCGCGCGTCGAAGAATGTGGGGTCCGATTCGTCCCGCTCGCCGGCGATATCGGCGAAACGGCCGACCGGAACCGGCTCGTGGAAGAGGCTTTCGCGGCGTTCGGATACATCGACCTGCTGGTCAATAACGCCGGCGTCGGCCTCCTCCAGCGGCTGGATATCCTCGAAACCACCGAGGAGAGTTTCGACCGCCTCATTCGCATCAATCTCAAGGGACCGTTCTTCCTCACGCAAGCCATCGCGAACCGGATGATCGCCCAGGTGAAGGAGGGGACCGACTACGTCCCGAGCATCGTCTTCATCACCAGCATATCGAGCAACACGGCAAGCCCCAATCGCGCCGAATACTGCGTCAGTAAGGCCGGGCTCAGCATGACCGCCCAGAACTTCGCCGTGCGCTTGGCCGAATTCGGCATCAACGTCTACGACGTCCGGCCCGGCATCATCGCCACCGACATGACCGCGCCGGTCACCGAGAAATACGACAGACTCATCGCGGAGGGCCTGCTGCTCCAGAAACGCTGGGGCACGCCCGAGGACGTCGGAAAGGCCGTCGCCGG
>JAAYAQ010000357.1 GCA_012719295.1 Candidatus Hydrogenedentota bacterium
CCGGCTCGCGGCCATGCGCCGGAAGCTGCTCGATGTGCGTGCGCAACGCGTGCACCCGGGCCTCGACGACAAGATCCTGACCTCGTGGAACGCCCTGATGATCTCGGCCCTGGCCCAGGGATACCAGGTCCTCGGCAAAAAGAGACTGCTTCACGCCGCGGAGAAGGCCGCCGCGTTTCTGTTGTCGCACGTGAGAGATGGCAACCGCCTGCTGCGCAGCCACCGCAACGGCGAGAGCCGTTTCGACGCCTACCTCGACGATCACGCGTTTCTTGCAGCGGCCCTGCTCGATCTCTACGAAGCCGCGTTTGACGTGCGATGGCTCGAGACGGCGCGCGAGATCGCGGACATCATGCTCGTGAAATTCTGGGACCGCGAGGAAGGGGGATTCTTCTTCACTTCGCCGGGCCATACCCATCTGCTCGTGCGGGACAAACCGGTGTTCGACGGCGCGGAACCTTCGGGCAACGCAATGGCCGCGTACGCCCTGTTGCGGCTCGCCACGTTCACTGGCGAGCCCGAATATCTCGAGAAAGCGGAACGCATCCTCCGCATCAACCACGCCACCCTCGAGGGCATGCCCCGCGCGCAACTGAAACTGCTTTGCGCGGCGGACTTCTACCTGAGCTCTCCGAAAGAGATTGCCATCGCAGGCAAGACCGGCGCGCGTGACGTCCGCGCCCTGTTTCAGGCGTTGCATCGGCACTACATTCCGAATAAGGTAGTGGCGTTCATCGACCCCGAGGATCCGGACGCCCAGCGGCTGCGGGACGTCCTGCCGCTGCTCAACGCGAAACTGCCGGTTGGCGGACAAGCCGCCGCGTACGTGTGCAAGAATTTCGCGTGCCGCCAGCCGGTCACGTCGCCCGAGGCTCTTGTGGAAGTACTGGAAGTCGAACACGAATAGGAGCGAGAGCCCATGCAGTATGCGAAGTTGTCGAGTGTCGTTACCATCGTCACCGTTCTGGTTCTGGCCGTACCGGCGGCGGCGCAATTTGGCCCGCTGGACCAGCCCGGCGGACCGCCTGAGGCGGCTGTCGCCACGTACCAGGACACCAGCGGCGCGCTGCCGGGCGGACAGGCCCGCATCGCCGTGGTGATCGAGATCCCCGAGGGCTGGCACATCAACGCCCATGAGCCGCTCGATGAATTTCTCATCCCCACCCAGGTCACCCTCGAACCGCCGGAGGGGTTCACCGTCGCCGGCATGGCCTATCCCGAACCCCTCCTGGCCACGTTCAGTTTCTCGCAGGACAAGATGGCCGTCTACGAGCATTCGGCGGCGATCGGGCTCGTCGTGAACGTCGCGGATAGCGTCGCGCCGGGCGAATATGCCCTGCCCGGCACGCTGCAATACCAGGCGTGCAACGACACGGTCTGCGCCCCGCCCAAGACCGTTTCCTTCACGGCGAAACTTGCCGTCGCCGCGGCGGGAACCGCGGCGGCGCCCCAGCACGCGGACGTTTTTGCGCGCATCGACTTCGGGCGCGCCGCCGCACCGGCGCCCGCTGCCGGGGACGCCCCGCCCGAAGCCGCCGAGACCGCGTCAGAGGACTGGCAGGCGCTGGCGGGCGAGTTCACCGTGACCGGCCGCAATTCCGGCTACATGGGCAGCGACGCGTTCATCGAATGGGTCGAAGGCGTCGAATCGGGCGCGGTGGACAGCAGCCTCAACGCGTTTGCGGGCAAGAGCGCGCTCGCGATTGTCGTGCTGACCCTGTTGGGCGGTCTCGCCCTCAATCTCACCCCCTGCGTGCTCCCGCTGATCCCGATCAATCTGGCGATCATCGGCGCGGGCGCCCAGGCCGGTTCGCGGCGGCGCGGGTTTGCCCTCGGCGGCGTCTATGGCCTTGCCATCGCGCTGGTCTACGGCATTCTCGGCATCGTTGCGGTGCTGACCGGGTCGTCGTTCGGGAGCATCAACGCGTCGCCGTGGTTCAATCTGGCCATCGCGGTGGTGTTCATCGTGCTGGCCCTGGCCATGTTCGACATCCTCCACATCGATTTCACGCGATTCCAGAACAAGGTCGCGATCGACAAGTCCCGCAAGGGCACATTCTACCTCGCGTTCGGCATGGGTGCGGTCTCCGCCCTGCTCGCCGGAGCGTGCGTGGCGCCGGTGGTCATCTTCGTCATTCTCCTGGCGCGCGACCTGTACCAGGCGAACCCGATCGCGCTGGCCCTGCCGTTTCTGCTTGGGGTGGGCATGGCCCTGCCGTGGCCGTTTTTGGGGGCGGGCTTGTCGTTCCTGCCCAAACCCGGCGGCTGGATGGTGAAAGTTAAATACGCGTTCGGCGTGTTCATTCTCGCCTTCGCCGCGTATTACGGTTATCTCAGTTACGAGCTCTTCAGCGACCGATACGGCGTCGACGAAGCGGCAGTCGCCTCGAGCGTCGAAGGGCTCGATGAAGACGGCTGGACCGCCTCCCTCGCCGAGGGGCTGGCCCGCGCGAAGGCCGAGAACAAACCCGTGCTCGTCGATTTCTGGGCCACCTGGTGCAAGAACTGCCTCACCATGAATCAGACCACCTTCAAGGAGCCGCGTGTCCGGGAAACGCTCGCGAACTACATCAAGGTGAAATACCAGGCCCAGCAACCCGACGCGGTCCCCGCCCGCGATGTCATGGAACAGTTCGGCGTGGGCGGCCTCGGCCTCCCCGTCTATGTCATTCTCGAACCCGGTACAGGCGGGTGATCAGCATTCCCGGCTCTCGGATTCTCCTGCCCGCCAGCGCAGAGCGGTATCGTTGTTTTCAGGAGGGACTGCGCCCCGCCGCGGCCGCATGCGGCCACGTGAACTGGTACCGCCCCGAGCCGGTGGTGATGGCGGTTTTCGCACCGGGCTCAAGGGTGCGGATGCCCGGCGCTTCCGCGAGGGGCACGCCGGATTCGCGGATGGCGTCGATGGAACCCGTGGGCAGGACGATCTCGGCGGTGGTATTGCCGGGGATCGTGACTTCGAGGGCGATGTCGTCCGGCTTCCGGCGTTTCCAGGACACCGCGATGCGGCCGCGCGGCGAATCAAAGTACCCCTCCGCGCCGCTGAGTCCGTCGACGATGACCGGCTCGATGCGCAGGTGCTCAAACCCGGCGCTGCCGGTCGCCTGGCGAATGCCGAGCAGGTAGCCGGTGAACCACTCCTGGGCGTGGCCGAACATGCAATGGTTGAGCGATGAGCCGGGCCGGTCCCATTGTTCGGAAAGGGTCTCGAGCCCCTGTTGGAGCATACAGCCATAGCCGGGGGGATCGGTGCGGTCGAGCATGCGGTAGATCACGTCCGAGCGGCCGGCGTCCGCCAGCGCGAGCAGCAGATAACGGAAACATACCTCGCCGGTGGTCTGACGGTACCGGTTGGACTCGAGAGCCGCAACCAGGCGTTCGAGCAGGGCCTCGCGGGCGTGGTCGGGGCAGAGCCCGAAATGCAGCGCGACGGCGAGGGACGCCAGGCTGCCGGTCGCGATGGTTTCTTCACCGGCCCGGTAGTAGGCCTGGATGAAATCGGCGCGGACCTGCTCCGCGAGCGCGCGGAACTCAGCTGCGTCGGTTTCACGGGCCTGCATGGCCGCGACGGCGGCGACGATGCGCGCGTTGTCGAAGAGCATGGCCGTGGCGGTCAATTCACCGGGGGTGTGCTGGGATTCGCCGCGGTGGCCGTGTTCGGGGCTCCAGTCATACCAGTCGCCCAGGCCCGCCCTGGCGAGGCCTTGTTCGTTGCGGGTCGATGCCAGGTAACGGGTGTATTTGGCCATGGTGTCGTACTGGCGCGCCAGGATGCCGTCGTCGCCGTACCAGCGGTACAGCAGCCACGGCAACTGGACCGACGCGCTCCCCCATTCGGGCGACTCGAAGAAGCCGCCATTAAAACGCGTGTATTCGGGCGCAATGTCGGGCACCAGCCCGCTGTCGAGCTGTGATTCGGTTGTGTCGCGGCAGATCTTCCGGTAAAGCCCGTGCGCGTCGTAGCGGTAAAGGATCGACGGGCCCATCAGGTGCGCCACTTCCAGCCAGCCGAGCTTTTCGCGGTGCGGACAGTCGGTCAGCACGCTCTGCAGGTTGCTGCGGACCGACCGGTCGATCATGGCGTCGATGCTCGTGAACAGGTGCGGGGCGCCCGGTTCGGGGCCTTCGCACTGAAACGCGCCCACGGGCGGCGCGGAACTCGTGATGAAGTCGGCGCCCAGCTCGAGCAATACCGGCCGTTCCCTGCCCGCCTGTGCGTCCCCCGGCAGATCGACGTTCGAAACGAGCAGGAACTGGAAGCCGAAATACGTGAAACGCGGACAAAACGTCTCTTCCCCCTCGCCGTTCAGCGTGCAGGTGTATGCATGCCCCGGCCACGGATTCTCGATGCGCTCGGCGGTCTCGATGGTCACCCGCGCGCCGGGAGGCCCTGTTACCGTCATGACGGGGCGCAACGAGAGATTCTCCTCGAGAACGGCCGCGTACCGGCCGTCTTCGAGGCGCTCGCCTTTCTTGACGCCCACGCGTCTGGCCACGGTCAGCGGCGGCGCCGATTGCGCGCGGAGCGCGCCGCCGGGCCCTTCGACCACGCGAACCCGTTTCCACCCGCCGTCATCGAAGCCGGGAGCGTCCCAGCCGGGTTGATCGCGCCGTGCGTCGTAGTCTTCGCCGCCGTATACGCAACTGAACACGATGGGGCCATCGTCGAACGTCCAGGAATCGTCGCTGACGACGCGCTGGACGGTTCCATCCGCGTATTCGATCCACAGCTCGAGAATCAGCTTGGGTTCACCGAACGAGCCCAGGAACTTGACGTAGCGCCCGCCCGTGACGTTGTACATGCCGTTGCCGAGCATGACGCCGAGGGCATTCGGGCCTTCGCGCACCATCGCCGTCACGTCGAAGGGCACGTAAAGGCACGTGTCGCGATAATCGGTCCATCCGGGATCCAGGACGTGGTCGCCCACGTTCGCGCCGTTGAGCGCCAGTTCAAAATGGCCCAGGCCGCACACAAACGCCAGCGCGCGTTTGACGGGTTTCGGCTCGACCGTGAACTCGTGGCGAAAGATGGGCATGACGTCCGAATCCACGCGCGTGATCTCGCCCCAGGGTTCCATGCCGTACGGGCCGAGTTCCCGCGCAGGCGGCCAGCCGGCGGGGAGAACCGCGTTCTGACTGCTTTCGGCCAGCGCGGCATCCCAGCCCTCCTTTGGTCCGGCCCGCCAGGTCTTGTCGGTAACCAGGGTTTGCGACGTGCCGTCGGCGTATTCGATATCCAGGCGTGCGATGACGCCCGCCGGATTGGCGGCGTCGCCCGTATTGGTCACGTTGAACCCGATGAACGTGCGCGGCCCCTGCAGGAGTTGGGCCACGTCAACCACGTGCGCCTGTTCCCAGCCCGTCTTCGTGGCGACGGGGCCTGATGCCGACGGGCCTGCATACAGGCGGTATTCATTGTCCGCGCTGACCTCGAGCCGCGCGGAGAGGATGGGGGCGGACGAGGAGCGTTCGAGCACCGTGCCAAAGACCCGTGTGCCCGGGGCGGCCGCCAGAGGTTCTTCGTCGGGCGCCCAGAGCCATTGTGCGCCTTCGAAGATGGGCCTCGGCGCACGGCCCGCGATCCACCGGGCCTGCCAGTCCGACGGTTCGAGCAGGCCCATTGACCAGGTGGCGATTTCGCTCCACGGCGAGGACTGGCCCGCTGCGTCCCAGACCCGCACCCGCCAGCAGGCGGTCTGCGCCGAGCGCAGCGGGGTTCCCGCATAGCGCGTGTGCAGAGCGGCCGACTCGACGCGGCCCGAATCCCACAAATCGGGGCTTTCCGTGTCGAGCAACTCGGGCCCGCTCGCAACCATGACCTGGCAGGCGGTCTGCACCACCCCGCGCCCGGCGCCGCTCACCACCCAGCTCAGCCGCGGCTGGGCGTCCTCGATGCCCAGTGGGTTCGCCCGGAAATCGCAGCGCAATTCCCCCGCGGTGATGGTGCTTTCCGCCGCGGATGCAAGCACGGCGACACTTAGAAAAAACAGTCCTCCAAACGCCCTGCGCATACGAATGTCCCTCTGTTGTCGCGTTGTTTCGGTTCGAATCGCTGCATTGTGCCACAGACCCGGCGAACGCGCGCAGATGACACACGAAATGCGCCTGGAGCCGCCCGGTTGCGGCCGCTATCCGAGGTGTTTCGGGGCGGCGCTCGCGCTCAACTGCCGTTCGATGCGCGTCATCATGCGCGCGGCACGCTGGGCCTGCGGCGATTCCGGTTGCAGGTTGATCACATGCTGATACGACGCGAGCGCCGACGCCAGATCGTTTGAACGGCGGTACATTTCGGCCAGCTGGTAGTGAAGCCCGGGATCCGTCGGCCGCAGAGCGAGCGCGGTGCTGTACTCGGATTGCGCCTCCGCATACAGGCCCATTCGCGAATAGGCCGACGCCAGATTCGCGTGGGCCTGCACGTTGTCGGGAATCAGTGTGACCGCGGCCTGGTATTCCGCGAGTGCGGCATCGTACTGGCCGGTGCGCTGGTAATGCTGCGCGAGCGCCTGGCGGGCATCAAACGACTGGGGCACCTGGTCGACCCAGGCTTCGAGCACCGTCGCTTCCTCGCCGGGCATGCCCAGGCGCCGGTAAATCGAGGCGGCCATGGCGTACGAGCCGAGGTTATCCGCGCTCAATTCCTGAAACTGGCCCAGTTCGCTCAGCACATCGGCGTCGGCCCCTGCGCGCAGGTAGGCGTTCGCGAGGTAGTAATGCGCGAGCGGGTCGTCCGGACGCGCGGCCGACCAGTCCGCGTACACCTGCATTTCCTCGGCGGTCATGCCAAGTTGCCGGTACAGCCCCCCGAGCGTGCGGTAGGACGACGCGTTCGACCCATCGGCGGCGATGCTTTCCTGAAGCGCGGCCGCGGCCTCTTCGTAACTTCCCCGCTGGATCAATTTGCGCGCCTGGTTGTAGAGTTGTTTCGAGCGCCTGGGATCGATCGCAACGCCGTCGGCCGCTTCGTCTTCGGCGTCCTCGTCATTCTGGCGTTTCGCACGCCGGGCCTTGGCGGCTGCGCGTTTGATGGCTGCGGCCGCGGCGCTGTCGCCCTCGCCGCCGCCTGTGGCGGCTTTTCCGGCCCGGCTGCCCCGTCGCGGCGCCGAATCCGCCGCGTCGTCGTACAGCGGGTCCTGGTCAAGAAACGAGGCCAGCGCTTCGACGAGATAGTCGGCCATGGGATCGGCGGGCGCCGCGCCCATGCCGGTATGCCCGGGGTCTTCGAGCAACAGCCCCGCCCGCGCGAGCTCTTCCCGGCCGGCGGCCGTGGCTTCAGACGCCGGCCGGTCACGGGAAGTCCCGGCCGCGTCTTTCTGCGCCTGATGAAGACGGTAAGTCTGTATGGCCAGCAGGGCAACCAGAAGCGCCACTGCCGCGGTCATCGCTTTGTTCACGGCTGCAACTCCGCCTGTCCCGCCGCCCGGGGACGCCGCTCTACACGGCGCCAGACTAGCCGAACCGGCGGCCCGCGTCAATTCGCCCGGACGCTGGCTGGAAGTGCG
>JAAYAQ010000358.1 GCA_012719295.1 Candidatus Hydrogenedentota bacterium
GATTCAACGTTTCGGATGTCGGGGGATCCGAATACACGATGGTCTCATTGGTTCCGTCCGTGTTGATGACACGGAGTGTTTCCGTGCTGAGGTCGTTCGCCTTGGTGTAGAAGAGCACCTTTGAACCGTCCGCGCTCATGCGGAAACAATCGAAGCCCGCATACATGCTGAATTGGTAGTCGCCGGCCACGTGGTCCGTGATGCGCTCGATGGTTCCCTGGCGCACAAAATCCACCGCTTCATCGGCGAGGCATAACGCGGGGGCAATGACGCCGAAAACAGGCAGCAGCGCGATAACCGCAAAACACTGCAGAGGCACAGAAATACTGCGGGAAACGCACACGGGAAGTTCTCCCTCAGACGCCCCCTACGCCGCGTCCGGTCATGCCTCCCTGCCGAGGGTCCCCCGTGACCCGGGAGGCGCCAGTGCTTCGTGGGCGTAGCATAATTGTCTGGCGACATTCCGTCAATACCCTCGAAAAACCCGAATTACTTGAAATGCGCGCCCGCAGGGCTCGGCGTGCCGTCTTTACGCCGCGTTCATACGGCTCGGGATCGTCACGTCTGATCAGGCGCCCGGAGAAAGGCGAGTTTTTCGGTGCGGCCGGGCAGGCGATGGTAGTCGGAGAGGATGGTCTTGGCGGCCGCCTCGCGAGAACGGCCGCATGAATCGATGAGGTAGTCATAGAGGGCGTGGCACAGCCGGACGAGGCTGATGCCATGGGTGCGGCGCAGGGTGGCCCACAGATGGTCGGAGAATGCCATGAACGCATCGAAGGCCGAGGCCTGGTTCGCCCACAGGGCTGCCAGAGAATCCGGGAAGTTGCCCGAGTTGTAGTAGAGCTCGAAAAAGCGCGCGAAGCGTTTCAGCCGCTGCATCTGCAAAAAATCGAGCGTATCGGTCTGAAGGACTTCGTAGGGCGGCGCCGTGGAGAAGACCATTTTCCGCGGCCCCACGTGGCGGCCGATGGGCGCGCCTTTCAGGCGCTTCAGGATGCCGACCTGGATCTCCTGCGGCCGCACGGCAAGCAGCCGGTCAAATCCGTCCCGAATGCTGTCCCAGGTTTCATGGGGCATTCCGAGCACCAGATCGGCATGCAGCAGCGCGCCAGTGCGTTCGCGGAGAAAACGCAGCGCATCCAGCGTCGCGTCGAGATCCTGCACCCGCAATATCGCCTCCTGCGTCTCGCGATTGAAGGTCTGGACACCCACCTCCAGACGCAATACGCCCGGCGGAAACGCCGCCATCCGCTCGAGGGTGCGCGCTGACAGGCGGTCCGGCACAATCTCGAAATGCACCTGGATGCCGTCGCGCAGGCGGGCACGAAAGAAGTCCAGGATCTCCAGTACCCGGTCTTCCCGGAGATTGAACGTGCGGTCGACGAACTTGAACTGGCGCGCGCCGCGCGCGAACAGTGCGTCCATAGCGTCAAAGAAGGGGGAGAGGGGAAACTCGCGCACGCAGGGTTCCAGCGACGACAGACAGAACTCGCATCGGAACGGACAGCCGCGCGATGTCTCGACGTACAGCGTCCGGTGGGCGATGTCGTGATCCGTATACGCCGCGTAGGGGAGGGTCAGGGCGGCGAGATCCGGACGTTCCCCCGCAAGCACCTTCTGGCGCGGGGGATGCCCCCCCAGAACCGCCTCCGCCAGTTCCCGAAAGGTCTGTTCGCCTTCACCCAGGACGAGGTAATCGGACATCCGGTAGAGAGCGGTTTCCTCGAATTCATGACTGATCTCCGGGCCGCCCAGCACAAGGACGGTTTCGGGCGACACCCCCTTGAGCGTCTGGACAAGCCGGCTGATGGTCTCGATGTTCCAGATGTAGACGCCGACGCCGACAAGCCGCGGCCGTTCGAGCAACAGCGCCTCCGCGATCTCCGCCGGTTCCTGGCCGATGATGAATTCGCGTATGCCCGCGCGCGCCTGCAGCGGCCCGAGATTGGCCCAGAGATACCGCAATCCAAAAGCCGTATGGCTGTACCGTGCGTTCAGAGTCGTAAGGATGATGTCGAGCATGTTTCCGATCGCCACCTCGAGACGGCCGGGGCGGACCCCGGCTGCCTGCGTCACGCGGGCCGCCTGATTGTGTCAGACCCCGGACTTCGTTCCGGGAACTTCGCTGGCCTGAATGTTCCGGATGAGGCTGCGCAGGACCACGGCGAACGCGGCCAGCACGAATAATCCCGCGAAACTCAGCATAAACGCGGCGATCCCGTATACGAGGTATTGCCGCTGCGGCGGATCTTCCGGGAGCGTGGGGGGCGAGACCACCTGGAATTCGTCGATCGTGTTGGCTAACGCCAGTTCGGCCTCAAGATGACTCTCGGCCAGGCTCGTGAAGATGTCCAGCCCGGTCATGAAATCACGTTGCAGGGATTCTTCAAGCGTCGAACGTTCGCGCGCAAGTTCGTCGACCTTCATTTCCGTGATCCGTTGTTCGCGCATCAAGCCGTAGAGACGCTCCTTGTCTATCCGGTCCAGGTCGGACTCCTTCGACCGGTCCAGCATGACAAGCGCCTTGCGTTTCGCGTGATAGTCGGCCTGAAGCGTTTCCAGACTGGAGCGGAGCGCGGCGATGTCCTGCTCGATTTTCTGAAGTTCCAGCGGTGCGGAGACCAGCACCAGGCGCGCCTCGGACAGCTGCTTCTGCAGCATGATGCCCACCGGATTCCCCCCGGACGTCTCCACGCGAAAGGCGTCGAGTTGCAGGGGCGCCTCGATGTCCAGTTCCGGAGGCGTCAACCCTTCCTCCGGCTCGGGGGGCTCGTTCGGGAGCGGGACCTGCGTTTCCAGCAGCTCGAGTATCTCCTCAAAACGCTGCTCGTGCTCGTCCTGCAGTTCCCGATGCGCGCTTTTCGTATACTCCTTCAGGAGTTCGCGGATATTCTCCCGGCGTTCGAGATCGACGACGAGGCGTTTCCCGGCGCGCTTTTCGAGTTCCTGCTCGCGCAGGGCCCCCGTCTCGTCGGGAGGCGCCGGCGCGGGCTCGATATCCTGTTCTTTCTCGGAGACCGCAATGTCCCACGACGTCGTGAGGGCGTCCAACGCGTCCGCCGTTCCGGTCTGGGCGGCCAGCTCGGCCAGCGTGGCCCTGGCGCGCTCCAGTTCCAGCGATTTCCTCGCCTTGGCCAGTTCAAGGCCGGCGAGGATGCTCTGCCGGGCCTGCATCTCCGTTTCCATGACCGGGAGGGCGAATTCCGCCTCGGCCGCGGCGATGCGGGCGTCCCAGGCGTCCCCGGTCTCCTGGAGAAGCCGGATGGTCTCAGTCTCATAGTCCTGCTCGGCACGAAGCCGCTCGGCGCGCAACGCTTCCAGGAGGTTGCCGCTTTCGTCCTTGGTGCGGTTCAGTTCATCGGACAGTTGCCGGAGCGACGTGCGCTGTTCTTCCGTCTCGTTCTTGAGATAGCCGGCCATGTCTTCTTTTGCGGAAAACGTGACCGTTTTCGACCAGTCCCGCGCCGTTTCCACCCAGAGCCGGGCCAGGTTGTAGGCCTTGTCGGGCGACTGGGCCGCCACGCGCAGCTCGATCGTGGGATAATACTCGACCGCATAGGGCGTCTTGATCTCCAGACGGGCATTGGGTGTCAGCATGCGGCGCAGCTGGGCCACGGTGAGCAGCGGCTCCGAGTCGCTTGCATGATAGGTGTTGTAGGCCTGGGCTACCGACGAAAGCATGCCTTCCGATTGCAGAAAGAGGACGTAGTCCGTGACGTCGAGCGGCTGGGGAAGCAGCGATTTCGCCTTTTCCTCGATGGGTTGCGTTTCATCTTTCTTGGCGCGGGCCACCAGCAGTTGCTGCGGCCGCACAATCGCAATGGCTTCACTGAGGTAGGTTGGCTCGTGCGTGAGGGCAACATAGGCCCCTGCAATCAGCGCCACGGCCAACGAAACCAACGCGATCCACTTGAAATTCGGCATCAATTGAACAAACAGACGCGCAATATCGCCCAGCTGACCCCACTCTTTGCTCACGGTCACCTCCGACACCGCCCTGGATGGCGTATTCACCTCACCCTAACAGGCAAGTCCCGTCATGTCAATTATTTAGGAGCCGCGCGCCGTTCCGTTCAGGGAAGGCGCAGGTGCGAACATCCCGCGATAGGCACAAAAGCGCTGGCGCCCGGCTCGAGCCCGTTCGGCTCGTAATAATGCCGGGTCAGGCGGCTGACCACCTCCTCGGCGCCACGCGATTCCGTCAGCACCATCATGCAGCCGCCCAGACCGGCGCCGGAAATCTGCGCCCCGAGCACGCCGGGCGTCTCCAGCGCAATGTCCACCATCCGATCGATCGGAGGGATGCTGCAGGCGTACGAACCCGGCTGCGCGTAGAGTTGACCGGCGAAAACCCGGCCGGGGTCCTCGCTCTGAAGGTCACTGATGCGAGCATTGAGGTAGGCATCATCCAGGGGCGGGATATACGCGGCGCCGTCCGCTCCCGCAACCCGGTCGCCGTTATGCGAGACATTCATCATCCACCCCACCCGGCGAATGTCGCCCTCGAGAAGCAGCCGGTGAAGCATCTTACTGCGTTCGCACTCCGCGATCCCGAACAGCAGCCGCGCCCGCAGGGGATAGCTCTCCCGGGCCGAATGCATCAGGGTAATCCGCTCGAACGCATCGGTGCCGATGGTCCGCCGCAGGGCATCCGCGCTGACGGTCTCCGGCACGTCGAGCAGGATCCGGTAGACGTCCGCCGACCGGATCCCCAGGGTTTCCGGCGAGATATCGCGTAAATGGGCAATCAATGGCGCGTAATTCGGGAAGAGTTTCCGCACCCAGTGCACGGCCAACTCATACGAGGCCACGCGTTCGTTGAACGCCTCGCGCGCGCCCGCGGCTTTCCGCGCCTGCACCCGCGAATTCGCGATGATGAGCGAATAGTCCGCGGGAAACGGCACATACCCGCGAATCACGAACGGGAAAAAGCCCACCGTGACCACCTGCCCGAACTGGCTCAGCTTCACCGCGGCGTGGTCGGCGCTGCCGCCCCGCGTGCCCACAAACCACTCGCCTTCACCGCACAGGTACACCAGGTCGTTCGGCGTGACGTCGAGACCGTTTGAAAGCACCAGTGCCTCGCCCATCGCCACCACGAGGGCCGACGAAGAACTCAGGCCGGCCGCCATCGGGATGTCGCCGCTCACCACGCAATCCACCCCGTGAATCCGGCGGTCCTTGAACCGCTCCTGCAACCGGAGCATGGGCGCCTTGAGATAATTGCCCCAATTGCCCTGGAGGTCGCTCACCATCTTGAGGACCGCTTCGCTGTCGACGAAATCGCGCCATTGGTCGAGCCGGACCTGGCGCAGCA
>JAAYAQ010000057.1 GCA_012719295.1 Candidatus Hydrogenedentota bacterium
ATCCCGGCAAACGGGTCCTCGCGGGCGCCAATTTCAGTCCTCACATGAACGTCTGGCCCGACACACGCCAATGGATCGGGCCGTTCGAG
Organism: Candidatus Hydrogenedentota bacterium; assembly: GCA_012719295.1. GTDB lineage: Bacteria > Hydrogenedentota > Hydrogenedentia > Hydrogenedentales > SLHB01 > UBA2224. Next base: position 90 of record JAAYAQ010000057.1, read on the forward strand.
GCCGCCGCCATGACCATGACCTGGACCGAGGACTGGTGGTGGCAGCTGCCCGAACTCTCCCCCCAGGTCTACGGGTTTCTTCTCGATGGCCTGCGCCTGGCGGGGTCTTACCATGGCGCGCCCATGCAATTCTATATCATGCCCTTCAAAGGAAACTCCCCCGACAATTTTACCCGCATGCACGGCCTGGCCCTGTCGCACGGCGCGAAGATCATCAACCACTTCCACACCGAAGATCAGGTCCTGACCACGTGGGACTATGTCGATGCGTCTGAAAGTCCCCGAACGTATCAAGCCATTCACGATCTCATCCGCGATACGGGCGCGGTCGAAGACCGCCTCTACTCCGCCATGCCCCGCAAAGCCGATATCGCCATTCTCTTGTCCTGGGCCGCCGATACCTGGGATACCGAGGACCTGGGCGGCGCCGGCCACCTGTATTCCGCTCAATTCAACGCCAACAATGACGAACGCAAAGCCCTCTGGCTCGCCTTGCGCCATGCCCAGTATCCGGTCGACCTGATCACCGACAAGGATGTGGCCGCCGGAAGGCTTCAAGACTATCGGGTGCTCTTCGTCGTGGGCGCGGAAATGCTGGCCGAAGCCGTCGAGCCCCTGCGCCAGTGGGTCGAAAATGGCGGCACCCTCTACGCAACCGCCGGGGGCGGACTGCTGGACCAGTATCACCGCCCCAACGGCGCGCTCAACGAGGTGTACGGCATCCTGTCCAATACCCTGGAGCGTCCCGTGCGCCACATCCGGCCCCGGAACACCCTTCCGAAGGCCACACCGCTCGACACCGTGCACATCGCCGCTTCCGAGGGATTCCCGGCCGTCGAATTGCCCGCATTGCTCTATCGCGAGACTTTTGAACCCGGCGCGGCCACCGTCATCGGCCGCTATGCCGCGGACCATGCTCCCGCGGTCCTGATCAACCGGTTTGGTAACGGCCGGGCCGTCTACTCGGGCGTCCTGGCGGGCATCGCCTACATTACCCCCGCGTGCACCGGGGATGCTGACACGCTTCCCACCGATTTCCCCGCGGATCGCCGCGCGTTGATTTCGGCCATTCCGCAACTGGCCGCCGTGACGCCTCCCGTCGAGACGTCTCACCCGCTGGTGGAAGCGCAGTATATGCAAGGCGAGACCGGGGCCGTGGTCATCCTGACCAACTGGTCCCCGGACCGCATCCCTGACCTCCGAGTCTCATTTCCGGGCCTGCCGGGGGTTGCCCGCGTGCGGAGCCTGCGTTCCGCCGGCCATTTCACGGGCGCGTTTGGAGAACAGGAAACGGGCACGCTGGAATTGTCCACTACGGAAGGCCGCCCGTCGGTGTCGCTCCCTCTTGCGCTGGTCGATTATCTCTTTGTTGACTGAACTCCCGGGGGCCGCCTTGGCATCTTCGTGTCCCGCCGGATGAGGGGCCTCTCCAGCCCAGTCACCCTCGGGTCCGTTTTCGATGAATCCTGCCCGAACCCTCTCGCTGGCCGCGTTTGGGGCTCTTAACGTCTCCCCGCCCTGTGTCCCGCGGCCTGACATGGCTTGGCCCGGTCTTTTCCGGCGCACCGTGGTCCGGCATCAGAATGTGGTGCTGGCGCAACCGGTCCCTGTCGCTCCTGGCAACAGGAATGGGACGGCCCTCCGGATCAATGCCCGCATGGTACATCGCCGTCGCCACGGTGCCCGGCGTCGGAATGAAACACTGCACCTGCCGCGGTTTCCAGCCCCGCTCCCGAAGCCATCCCGCGAGCGTCCGCATGTCAGCGTCCGTGCACCCGGGAAACGCGCTGATCAGATACGGGACTACGTACTGCTCTTTGCCTGCCCGCCGCGATTCCCGTTCAAACAGTCCCAGAAACTCCTCGAATCGCTTGAACGACGGTTTCCGCATCAGCCGCAGCACCTCGTCCGACCTGTGTTCGGGGGCGACCTTCAATTGCCCGCCCACGAACTCCGTCACCAGCGCCCGAAGCGACGCTTTCTCGCGGCCAAGGTCGTAGCGTATCCCGCTGGCCACGCGCACATGCTTCACGCCCTCGATGCCGCGCAGATGTCGCAGCAGGCGCACGATGGCGGCCTCGTCGACCGCGAAGTGGGGACAAATCTCCGGCGTCAGGCAGTCGGCCCGCCGGCACGTGGCGTGATCCGCCCTGCATCGCGCGCCCCACATGTTGGCCGTGGGGCCTCCCACGTCGCTGACGCTGCCTCGCCAGTCCGGATGCGCGGTAAACGTCCGCACTTCCTGCTCCAGCGATTGCGCGCTGCGCGAGCGGATGGACCGCCCCTGGTGCAGGGCAATCGAACAGAACGTGCATCCGCCCGCGCACCCGCGATGCGACGTGACACTGAACTGGATCATGCCGGCCGCCGGTACCTCCTCCGTATACGAGGGATGCGCCCTGCGTGTGAAGGGGAGGCTGTACAGCGCGTCCAGTTCGTCCGTATCGAGCGGTTTCGCGGGAGGAGCACATACGACCAGCCGCCCGCCGTTGTCTTGTACCGCCCACTGCGTGCCCTGGTGAACCTGCTGCTCAAGCGCCAGCGTGGCCGTCATCAGCTTCGCCGGCTCGAGCACTATCGCGTCGTGCGCGGGCAGCTCTACGAGCGCCGCCGGGTCCGGCGCGTCAGGCAACTCCAGAAGACGCGACAGCGACGATACCGCGAACGCGGTGCCCGCAATGCCCCGCAGCCTCTCCGCCGGGCGCGTTTCACCGCCGCCCGCCGCCTCCAGCCGCCGGGCCGCTTCCAGGATGGCCCGTTCGCCCATGCCGTAGATCAAGAGGTCCGCCTTGCTGTCCAGGAGAATCGAACGGCGCACCTTGTCCGTCCAGAAATCGTAATGGGACGCCCTCCGCAACGACGCTTCGATGCCCCCGATCACCACCGGCAGGCCCGGAAAGGCCTGGCGCACCAGATTGGTGTAGACGATGGTCGCCCGGTTGGGCCGGGCTCCCGCACGTGCTCCGGGCGTGTACGCGTCATCGCTGCGCTTTTTCCGGAACGCCGTGTAATGCGCCAGCATCGAATCCACGGCGCCGGCGGTCACCCCCGCGAACAGCCTCGGCCGCCCCAGACGCGCGACGTCAGACGGGTCATCCCAGCCAGGCTGCGCCACGATGCCCACCCGAATTCCCTTCGCGCTCAGCCAGCGCCCCAGCAGGGCCGCCCCAAACGACGGATGATCCACATACGCATCCCCGGTTACAAGCAGCACATCCAGCTCCGCCCACCCGCGCTGCGCCATCTCTTCGCGCGTCATGGGCAACGGCGACGAAGACGGCTGCGCGGCGATTTCACGCCTGCTATGGTTCGTTCGATCCTGAAACACGCTCGATTCCTTTTCCCGGGAGGGGTCAGATACACCTGCGCCGTCGCGGCGTCTTATTGTAGCAGAGTGCGCGGGAACCTCGGCAGGAAAGGCACGTCACGCGTACGCCGGAAACCTGCGGCGCGCGCGTATCAGGCCGGCTG
>JAAYAQ010000359.1 GCA_012719295.1 Candidatus Hydrogenedentota bacterium
CGTTCGAAATGCCGGCGTGCGCCCGCGGGATTATCGAGGAGGTCCTGGTACGTCACGGCAAGATTGTATTGAACGCGGATCGACCGGGGGTTCTCTTTCAGGGTCGCGACGTAAAGGGCCTCATTGCTCCGCCAATCGCGGTTCCGGTCGATGGTCATGGCCAGCAAAACCAGGCAGCATGCGGATATCACGGAAATGGCGGGCCAGGGCACGGGGCGCCGGGCGCAGGCCAGCCACACGAACTCGAGCAGCATCCAGAGCGCGCCGGCCAGGGGCACATACAGCCAGTGTTCCGCCATGGGGGCGTTCAGGGGAATGAGGCCGGAGATGGGGAACCAGGTGATGAGAAACCAGGCGCCGGCCATGGCGATGCGCGGATGGTCTTTGCGCACCGCAAGCGCAGTCGCGGCAAGGATGCCGAGTAGCGCCGCGAATCCCGCGATGGCGGTCCAGGCCGGCATGCCATCCAGCGACCGTTCCATGTGCAGGCCGGTGGGCACAAAGATAAGCTTGATGTATACGGCCAGGGCCTGTCCGGTCTGGAGCAGGCGCTCGGCCAAGCCTTGGGCGGGCGCCGGGGAATCGGAGCCGAAGTTGAGGACCGTTGCGCGCAACCCGGCATAGACGGCTAGAATGGCCGCCATGGCGCCCAGGGCAGGCAGACGGCGCAGGCGCGCGCTGCGAGCGGGCCGGGCGCCGTCGAAACGCGGCGCCCACAGCAACAGCGGAATGTACAGGAAGGGAAGGATGAGCGCGGACTCCTTGCTGAGGACGGCCGTGGCGAAAAAGACGGCGCTCAGGCCGGTTCCGAACGCGCGTTTCCGGGCGCTCCCCTCCCACAGGGCAAACCAGAGCGCCGCGAACATGAAGAACGCGGCCATCGAGTCGCCCCGGCCGCTGATGTAGGCGACCGCTTCGGTGTGCAACGGGTGAACCACCCATATCGCGGGCGCCGCCCAGCACACGAGCCTCGGCGCGCCGGTCCGGCAGAGCAGGGCGAGCAGCCACAACGCCGCACCCACGTGGAGGATCGTATTGGTGAGATGGAAGGGGAATACCGCGGGTTGGGGAACGCCGTGTTCCATGCGGCCGTCGAAGGCCCAGGCGTAGTCGGCCATGAAAGAGACGGCCAGCATCGGGCGGTAGAAGTTGCCCTGGCCGCGGCCGAAGGCGTGCAAATCTTCGCGAAACAACTGCCCGAGTCTGGCCGGGTCCTGCACGTGTTTGTGAAGAAGGATGGACGATGCGTCATCCCATACGAACTCGCCCGTAAACGAGTTCGCGTAGGCGATGCATCCGAGCAGCACGAGCGTGGCCGCGGCGAACCAGCGAAACGGCATTTCGTCAGCAGGTGTGTTCATGGCGGCGGAGAGCCCCCCGGATCCGTGTTGTTTGCATGCGGGGACTATAGCAAATTGGCCGGCGGCCTGTCTTGTCGCGGGCCGGCCCCGGGGCTGCGCGCGCGGGATACGGCTCACGTGTTGGGATCGGCATTCTTCATGGCCGCCCTGCGCCCGGGTCCGTATACGGCGAAGCGATCTTTGGTCGGAAGGTATTCGAGTACGATCCCCCGTTTTTTCCCGATGATACGGTGGAACTTGAGGTTCATGAATTCCTCGCCTTCCATGACCTTGGGCCGTTCGGTCTTTCCTGTGGCGGGCACGTAGACTTCGAGCAGCACGTAGATCTCGTCTTTTCCGAAGCGGGGCTCTTCAAACTCGAACCAGCCGACGATTTTTACGAGCGGCCGCTCCAGTTGTATCTTGGCCCATTCACGGTACCGGGGCACCTTGGTGTTTTCGGGTTCGATCGTCTCAATGAGGTCGCACAGAAAGAGGGCAACATCCGTGAACATGTTGGCCTTTGCGTCTTCGAGCCGGTCTTCGAGCCGGTTCGCCGTGAGCACGAGGCCCTGGCGGCCCCATTCGGTCGCGCTGTGGGTGCGTCTGGCGTTGTCGAGGTATTCGATGAGCTGATCTCTCAATTCGGGGGTGATCCCGGTCTCGAACGTCACGACTTCGTCGAGCGGCGCGAGCCCCACCGCGATTTCGTCGGCGATCTCCTCCGCGCTGGGGTGTATGGGCGGCGGAAGTTGCTCCGGCGGGGGCGGAAGGAC
>JAAYAQ010000058.1 GCA_012719295.1 Candidatus Hydrogenedentota bacterium
AAGACCCACACGTTTGTTGCCATCAACAAAAGGATGATTCTGCACGATGTGATAGAGATAGGCTGCCGCCATCTCGAAGACGCCCCTGTGAAGATATTCGCCCCCGAATGAGGCGCATGGTTGTGCCTGCCAGAGCGCTCTCCAGCAGTCCAGGATCGCGCACTCCCATCGAGCCTCCGAACTGTTCCATCTGCGCGTGGTGGAAATAGAGCACTTCTTGGATTGTCAGGAACCGCAACGTCCTCATTACTTCGCCAGTCGCTCAAAGACCTTGCCGTATCGGGCTGCCATCTCCTCGTGCACAGCACGTATCTCATCAGACACTTCCTCGTCCCTCTCCGGTTTGATGATGATGACGTCGCCGTCGGTGATGAGTTCGAGGGGCGTGTCGTGGTCGATGCGGAGGAGATCGAGGATGGCTTTGTCGATGACGAGCGCCAGGCTGTTGCCGTGGCGGACGAGTTTCTTGATCATGACCGCTCTCCCTGGTGATGTTTGGTATCTACATTGTATCACCAAGGAGGGCGGGAGGCAATGAGACGTATAGGACCTGTCAGCGGCCGGCTATATCCCCGCCGGGATGGACAACCCCCATCCCAGTAAGGCGCGGGCTGGATTTCCTGGCTTCCTAAATCACCTCGAGCTGGTCTTTTCCGGGGAGGCTGGGGAACGGCGCGTGGGGCTCGGCCTGGTACCAGAACGCGACCGACGCGATGTCGTCCTGCAGGGGCAGGTAGCGTCCGCCGTTGCGCCACCCGAGGGCCTGGATGGTCACCCGCAGGTCCTGTTCGAAGCGGATCGGGTCCATGATGTGCCAGCGGTAGAGTCCGAAGCGTTGCTGGGACCGGTAGGCGCCGTCGGGGCGGATAACCTGGGGCAGCCCGGAGTAGGGCGTGCTGAATTCAGTGTATTGGCCGTTGCGGTCGAAGTTGTAGGAGCCGCAGAAGTAGTCTTCGGTGCCCGTACCGCAGATGGTGGGGAACTCGGTGTCGCCGTCGAGGTAGAACTTGATCTCGCCTTCGCCCCACCAGCCGGTGGTGTTGACCTGCCAGGCCAGGTAGGCGCCGACGAAATGGCCGTTGCCCCGGATGCCGTCGGCGATGGTGTAGACCTCTTTACAGGGGAGGGGATTGGTGCGGCGGAACTGCGCATGGAGACAGGCTGCGTCGTCGGGCACGCTGGTGAGGGTGTAGTTGACCTGATAGTAGAGAATCATGGGCTCGTCGTCGATGTTCTCGAAGGTCATGCGGCAGTGTTTGCGGAAGGGCATCTCCCAGTAGCAGTTGAACGCGCTGCCGGGATTGACGCAGACGGGCAGGGAGTTCACGTGGGCGTATTCGCCCCAGCCCATGCAGAAAAAATCGCCCACAGGCGTCTCGATGCTGGGGGTGTCCTCGCCGTCCCAATAGACCCGGAGGATGCTGAACCGCCATTTGCCGGTCGGTGTCATCCAGATCTGCTGGATGGCCCCCGGGCCGTCGATATGGGCGAGTTCAAAGGTCTGGCCGGGTTCGATCTTGACCGAGGGCGAGATCTTCCAGCCCTGGCCGAGGTCGCGTGCGCAGCGGGCGCCCGTGCCGTCGGTGGCCATGCCGCCGCGGCCTTTCGCGCCGTCGACGTTCTCCGGCGAAAGCGAACGCGTCTTCGCGTTCGACAGCCGCGACAGGTTTCCGAGATGCATTCCAAGACCGTTGAACATGGCGCGCCCTCCCGAGACGACGTGTGATCCGTATTGCTGCCGCCAGCGCCGGGCATGATACCACGAAGACGGGGTTCAGTTACCCGCGTCTTTGGCTGTGGACGCGTGAGAACGGTCTGATGCGGGCGATACGCAGCGCGAGCCACGCCGTTACGATCGCGGCAAACGGGTAGGCCAGTACGGAAATGTACGCGAAGTCGCGAATGTAGAGGCCCGAGGGGTGTCTCATGGTGGGCCTCCAGATCATTCCTGTGACCAGGAGCCCGCTTTCGAGAGGCACGATGACGAAGGCGAGCAAAACCAGGAAGTGCCGCAGCCGCCGCGAGGAATCCGCCACGACACTGCGCGCCAGAACCGCGGCAAAGGATGCTCCGGGGGCAAGCCAGAACGCCACGCAGATGCCCACCATGGCCAGCGTGGTGGGGGTGAGGGTCTGGCGCCAGTGCGCGTCGACGGTGACCTGGGTTGTGTGCAGGTAGGCCATGGCGCACGCCACGCCTCCCAGATAGATGATGGCCACGAACAGGCCCCACCACAGAACAGGCATCCGGAATCTGTCGAACCTGCGCAGGCGGCGGGGAGGCCCGAAGAGAAAGCAGGCCAGCCGCCGGGGCCAGAGGCGCGTCTGCCGGGGCGGGAGCCCTTGCGCGTACCATGGCAGAAGCAGCAGGGCCATCAGGCAGGCCAGGCCGGTGGTCAGTGTCGAGATGAACAGGCCGGCCAGGGCCAGCATGTCCACCGTAGCCGGCAAAATGACGTCGAACAGAAGGGTTCCGAGCGGTGAGAGCATCCACTCGAGGCACCCCGTGGCATGCGAGTCCACCACAACCAGCCAGGGCAGTGCGGCCAGCGCCAGGAGGGGGAGGGTCAGCCAGCGCGTGACCCGAAGCCATTCGAAGAGACGCGGGGCAGGTCTGGTACTGTGCACAGCAGCCATGCCGCGCACGACCAGCCCGATGAATACAAGCGAGAGGACAAAATAGGCGGCCTCGAGGCAAAAGGTCCAGATTGAGAATCGCGGCAGCGAGTCCGCATGTCGCACCGCGAGAACAATCGAGCACAACACGCACAGAACGATCCCGGTTCTTCGTGCCGGGCGCATGCGGGCGTCCCCGCACGAAAAAACGCCCAGGCCGATCACCCCGGCGATGTAGCACAGCATCTGCGTGCCGGCAAGAAGCGCGAGTATGAAGAAGTGCCCATGCCGGAAGACCTCCCCTTGCAGGAAAAATCCAAATAAACTCGCGCCCGTGCCCAGCGTGACCGGTACGAACGCGAGTGCCGCGGGCAGGAGACCGCCTGTGTCGAGCGCGTCGCCGCGGCTCGGGGCGCCGGAATCGACGGCGGATTCGCCCGTGCCTAGTGCAGCCATCGGCGGTCCCGGAGCGCAGCGGTGCGGGACGGCTCAGGACCGTTGTCCCGCGTGGTTTCGAGTACGGCGCGGAGGTTCAGCACCGCCCGTTCGAGGGTGTCGAGGGCCGCCAGGGTGAGCCGCCGCCCCGTGGCCAGCCAGGGGACGATGCGGAAGGGGTCGCGGAGAGGTTCCGCCGGGTGGGCGCGCATGGGGTACCGCCTTTCGAGGGCCGTGGCCCGGGTTTCAACAAATCGCAAGTAGTTTGTAGCACAAAGTAATTCTGTTTGCAAGTGGTTTCCGCACAACCGGACCGCCAGGGTGTGTGGAC
>JAAYAQ010000360.1 GCA_012719295.1 Candidatus Hydrogenedentota bacterium
AGATGAAACGTCAGATAGGCCGACTTGAAGATCAGGTCGCGGGCGCGGTCCAGGTCCTTTTCGCCCGGGAGCTGCACCTGGATTTTGTCGTCGCCGAGGCGGGCGATAATGGGCTCGGTCGACTGGAATTCGAATACGCGCCGCTCGATGGTGCGCAGGGTTTGTTCCTGGAAGTGCTTGACGATGTCGGCTTCACTCCACTCCTCGGGGAAACTCTCCAGGACCTTGGGGTCGGCTTTGGTGACGTCAAACCCGACGATCATGTTGATGCCGCCCTGCAGGTCCAGGCCGAGATTGATGACCCAGTCCTTGTCGAACTGCGACCAGCGTTTGATGCCGGCGAGGGTATCGCGGAAGAAATTGGGTTGGCGGGGCTCGAGGTCCTCTTGTTTCCAGGTATCAAGACGCTGCTGGCGCTCCTGGGGGGAGAGGGTCATCCACCCGATGGTGGGATAGATGTAAATGAGGCCCCAGATCAGCGCGAGAACGATGATGATGGCGCGCACAGTCGGATTTTTCATCGGAACGTCTCCATGGGCCGCGCCATGCGCGGCGAATCAGCGCGAATTGCGCGGTTATTCGTCACCAGAGCCGGATTCTTTGGTCGCCACCCGCGAAACGGAGCTCCGCTGGAGCTCCAGCTTCACGGGGGGATCGTCGCTGACGCGCAACACGACCGTTTTTTCGGTCAATCCGACGATGGTCCCATGGATGCCACCGGCCGTCACCACACTATCGCCCTTGGACAGGGCCGAGAGCATTTCGCGGCGTTCTTTTTCCCGTTTGGTGTTGGGGCGGATCAGGAAGAAGTAGAAGATGGCGAACATCGCCACGAGCATGAGGACCTGCGGGCTGCCGAGAAAACTGCCGCCGCCCGGTCCCGGGGCCGCTTCACCGCCACTCTGGGCCGCCTGCTGGGCGGCCTCCGCTGCGTACAACAATCTCCACACGACGTACAATCCTCCGTTTTGGGAATAGAAAGCCCCTCTCAGGCCCGGTAATCCTGGAGAAAAGAGGCCTTGAACTCAATGAAGCGTCCGGCACGGATGGCCTCGCGCATCGCAGCGGATAAGTGTAGCATAAAGAAAAGGTTGTGTAAAGTATTCAAGCGGAGCGACAGTATCTCGCGCGCCAGGTAGAGGTGGCGCAGATACGCCCGGCTGTAGGTGCGGCATACGGGGCACAGGCACGCGGGGTCGAGCGGCCCGAAATCACGCTGGTATTTCTGGTTTTTGATGTTGATCCGGCCCTGCGAGGTAAACAGGCAGCCGTTGCGCGCGTTGCGCGTGGGCATGACGCAGTCGAACATGTCCACCCCCCGTTCGACCGCCTCGAGGATGTCCTCGGGCGGCCCCACGCCCATCAGGTAGCGCGGTTTCTGCTCGGGCAGGCGGGGCGCGGTCCATTCCACCGCGCGCACCATTTCCTCCTTGCCTTCGCCGACGCTGACGCCGCCGATCGCGTTGCCGGGAAAATCGAGGGCGAGGGTGCGGTCGACGCTTTCGCGGCGCAGATGCTCGAAGGTGCTGCCCTGGATAATCCCGAAGAGGGCCTGGTTCGCCGCTTCGCGTTCAAGCCAGCGCTGTTTGCAGCGCGCGGCCCACTCGGCGGTCATGCGCATGGATTCGGCGGCCACGTGTTCCTCGACGGGATACCCGGTGCATTCGTCGAGGCACATCATGATGTCGGCGCCGATGGTGATCTGGAGGTCGACGGCGCGTTCGGGGGTCAAGGTGTGGCGCGACCCGTCGATATGGCTCTGAAACGTCACCCCGTCCGGGGTGACTTTGCTTAATTCGGCGAGGCTGAAGAGCTGAAATCCCCCCGAATCGGTCAGGATGGCGCGCTCCCAGCCCATGAACCGGTGCAGGCCGCCCGCTTCCGCGAGCACGTCCGTGCCGGGACGCAGGTAGAGGTGGTAGGCGTTGGCGAGGATGATCCCGGCCCCGAGCGCGCGCAGCTCTTCCTGGGTCATGGCCTTGACCGTGCCCTGGGTGCCGACGGGCATGAACACGGGGGTCTCGACCAGTCCGTGAGGGGTGTGGAGGCGCCCCGCCCGCGCGCCGCAGCGCGGGTCGCGCGCCTCGACCTCGAATGTGACCGCACAATTCATGATTCTGCTGGTGGATTCCTGTCTATTCGCCGGTTTTCACGAAATCTTTCTCGAACAGGCGGACCTTCACGGGAGGCGCGGGTTTGCCCCCGGTCAGGAAGGTGTAGCGGGTTGTGACCCAGAGTTCGCCCGGGGCGCGTTCGAGAACGTAGGGATACGCAAGTTGGCCGTTGGGTTCGCGCATCAGCACGACGGGGTCGGTCCAGGATTGGCCGTCATCGTCCGAGAACGCAATCGAGAGTTCCTCGCGGTGGCCGGGGGCGGGCACTTCATGGGCCTGGCCGTGCCAGAACGAGGTGGGTTTTTCGGCGCCCTCGGGTTTGGAACGGTTCCAGACGAAGACCAGGCGCCCGCTCGCGAGCCGTTCGACCCAGCCGGGGGCGCTGCTGGCGTCGATGCCGCTCGGCCGGATGGTCCGCCAGTACCGGCCGCCGTCCTCCGAATACGCGTACCAGAACTGGCCGAGCCCGGTGCGGATGAACATGAGGAGCCGCCCGTCGCCGAGGGGGGCCACGCACGGTTCGACGGCGCCGTCATGATGACCGCGCCCGCCGAGATCGATGATGTTGCCGTGCTGCCAGGTTTTCCCTTCGTCGTCCGACACGAACGACAGGACCACCCAGCGGCAGAGTTTCGGGTCGAGGTGCTCGACCGTGGCGACAAGCCGCCCGGAATCGAGCTGAATGAGACCCATGAAATCGGCGTTGTAGCCCGGCAGAAGCTGCTGGCGGTCGCTCCAGGTTTTCCCGCCGTCGGTGCTTCGGATGGTCCAGAGTTCCAGGCGGCACTCGGGATTCGGCTCGCTTTTTTCATCGTTCCAGCTGAAGACGTAGTTGGCCATGTCGAGATAGACCACGACAATCGTCCCGTTGCGCGTCTGAATGAACTGGCCCGGATGGCCGCCGTAGTTGATGTCGAGCCCCGGGGCGATTTCGTCGCTGACCGCCTCCCAGGTTTTCCCGCCGTCGGCGCTCTTGCGCAGCACGTTCCGGTCAATGACCAGCAGCGTGCCGTCGCTGAGCTGTTCGAAGGGCCCGTTGTAGGGAATGTCCAGCTGTTCGCACATCGGATGCAGCCACAGGGCCGATTCCTGGGCCGCGGCCATGCCCGCCAGACCCAAGCCAAGCGCCGCCGCACACACCATCACATGTCGCATCGCATATCCCTCCCGTGAACGTGCCGGATCCTGTTCAACGTCAACGCCGCGCCGCCGGGGCAGCCCCGTCCGGTTCCTGGTCCTGCCCGCCGGCCCCGGGCGCGCCGGGATTGAGCGGCGGGCGGCACTCGGCCCCGGTCCGGCCCAGACGCCACAATTTCGCGTATTTCATGAACACCGAGAACGCGCCGAGCATGCTGAGCACCGCGCCGTGGTATCCGTCGAGGAAGCCCCGGCGGATGACATACATCTTGAGAAATCGCGACGCCGGGCGCAGCGTCAGGTCAAACCACGCGGCGCGTTTGCCCTTTTCGAACAGGTCTTCCGCGCCCCAGGTCGTGAACCGCTGGAACGTGCGAAAATACTCGTCGAAATCGCGGTAGGTGTCGTGGTACATCACCTCGTCGATGCGGCCCATGGGGCCGTCGACCACCACCTTTGAATGCACGCGCCGGTCGAGGTAGCGCCCCTTCGCCGTGCGGAACAGCCGCACGTTGTAGTCGCGTTCCCATCCGCAATGCCGCATCAGCCGCCCCATGAAATACGACATGCGCTTCACGAGGTACCCGTCGCAGCTCGCGGGGTCCCGGATGATCTGCTGAATGCGCGCCGCCAGCTCGGGCGACACCCATTCATCGGCGTCCAGCACCAGCGTCCATTCCGTTTCGATTTGCGGAAGCGCCCAGTTGCGTTGCGCGGCCGCGTTGACGTAGTCGTGCGCCACCACATGGCCGGAATACTGCCGCGCCACCGCGTCGGACCCGTCGCTGGTCTTCGGGTCCACCACGCAGAAGAGGTCGTCGGCCCATTGCACGCTTTCGAGACACCGCGCCAGGCGGTCTCCCGCATTGGGGATGAGTGTCAGGACGGTTATATCACGCACACGCCGGTTCCTCGCCGAAGCATTCATCCGGGGGAATGCCCCGGCCCTAACGTCGGCGCCATTTTACTGAGTCCCCGGACAATAAGAAAGGCGGGCGGGGCCTCGATCAGGCACGCCGCCCGCGCACGGTCTGTCAGGGGTGCACTCAGGTCCAGTTGAAGCAGTCGGCAACCTGCGCCAGGGCTTCGTCGCCGGTGGCGGTGGTGTAGCCGCACTCCAGGGCCACGTAGCCCTGGTAGTTCGTGCTGGCAATGGACTTGAAGATGTTGGGGTAATTCAGCTCGCCGGTGCCGGGCTGTTTCCGGCCGGGATTGTCGCCCACGTGGATGTGGCCGATGCGCTCGATGTTCTCCCCGAGATTCCGGATGACATTGCCTTCCATGATCTGCTGGTGGTAGATGTCGAAGAGCATCTTCACGTTGGGGCTGTTCACGGCCTCGAGGATGAGCATGGCCTGGTCGGTTCGCGACAGGAAATACCCGTGGTGATCGACGAGGGTGTTCAGCGATTCCATCACGATCGTCACGCCGTTCTCCTCGGCGATGGGCGCGAGGCGGCGCAGGCACTGGACCACGTAGGTCATGTGGCGGTCGTAGGAGATGTCGTCGCGTGCGTTGCCCGTGAGGCCGACGAACGTGGTGACGCCGATGCTTTTGCCGAACGCGACCCGTTCGCGGAAGTTCTCCACGAGCTTGTCGTGTTCCTTGGGCTGGACCATCTGGCCCGGGGCAATGGCGCCGACGCCGCCGATGCAGGTCCACTTGACGCCGGTTTTTTCGGAGGCGTCGCGCAGTTCCTCGGCGCTTTTGTCGGGGCCAAGCCATTCGACGGCGGGGAGGCCCCACGCGGCGGCCTGCGCCAGGCGCTCGGCCGGGGTGCCGTCAAACCAGCTGTACGGCGCGGCGATCTTCAGGGGAAGGTTCGCAAACGGCTTGGATTCCTTGGTCGCGGCGATGGCCGTGCTGCTCATGGCGGCCATGGCGCCCGCGCCCGCCGCACACGACGCAAGAAACGATCTGCGTTTCATGTCCATGGTTCTGGGTTCCTTCACGGTTTGCGCTGGTGCGCCTATTTGCTCTGCAGTTCGGGGAGGTTGCCCGCGCCGACCTTTCCGGGCACCGGAACCGGCTCGTTCGGGTACGGCTTGGCCCAATCGAGCTCCGGCACGATCGAGTACTCCTTCAGCTTGCCTTCCATCACATCCTCCCAGGTCACCCGGCGGCCGTTGTACGCGGAGATGCGGCCCATGATGGCGATCATGGTGCTGTAGGCCACCTGCACGCCTTCATTGTAATGGGGGCCTTCGCCGGTGACGCTCTTCACGAGGTCGATGTGCTCCTGGACATACGGGTCGAGGCCGTCGGACCCCATGTCGCGGCAGTTGCTCTTGCCCGTGGTGCCGTAGACCGCTTCGGACACGTCGCCGTCGAGGCCGTCCCAGTGCCGGCTGAAACTGGTCATGTGCACGTCGTTGGGATATTCGAAATCGCAGGAGAAATGGTCCCACAGATCGCCGAATTTGGGCTCATCGGGCTTGAACTGGCGGCCGCCCGACGCGAATACCGAGACCGGGTGGTCGACGCCGAACCCTTCCATGACCCAGTTGCAGACGTCGAGGTTGTGCACGTGCTGTTCGACGATGTTGTCGCCGCAGACCCAGCAGTGGGCGTACCAGTTGCGGATGCAGTATTCGAGGTCGCTGGTCCATTCGGGCTTGCGGTCATGGGCGAACGGCAGGCCGCCGCACCAGTAGGCGCGCATGGACACGATGTCGCCGATGGCCCCTTCGTGAATCTTGGCGATGGTTTCCTGGTAGGGTTTCTGGTGCCGGCGCTGGGTGCCCGCGACGAACGAGAGGCCCAGCTCATCGGCGCGTTTCGCGGCGCGGATGACCTGGTGGATGCCGGCGGGGTCCACCGCGACGGGTTTCTCGGTGAAAATGTGTTTCTTCGCCTCGACCGCCGCTTCCAGGTGTCCCGGGCGGCTGTAGGGGAGCGTGCCTTCGAGCAGGATATCGATGTCGGTCTTCAGGATGCCCTGGTAGGCATCGAGGCCGGTGAAACAATGGTCGTCTTTGATGTCGCGTTTCTTGGCGAACGCGTCGTTGCTTTCGATCTGCTTGCGGGTGCGGTCGACCTTGTCGGGGAACACGTCGGCCAGCGCGATGACCTTGACGTTCTCGTTGCCCTGCAGCATCTGGGTGAGGGCGCCGGTGCCGCGACCGCCGCAGCCCAGCAGTCCCACCTTCAGCACTTCCGATGAGCCCTGAGCCGAGGCGCCGCGCAAGACGGCGAATGTCGAAATGGCCGCGGCCGAAGCCTTCGCGAACTCTCTGCGTGAAACCGTGATTCTCGAATCCTTCTTCATGAGTCATGTCCTCCGCTCTGAGCTGATGTCGGCGAGCCGGCCCTCAAAGCATTAATGTGGTTGAGGCCCTGTACCTCGGGAATGGTACCCAGAAGTCGAGCATACCAATCGATGGGTTCGCGGCGCAAACAACCCCGACCGGCGCCATTCGCCG
>JAAYAQ010000361.1 GCA_012719295.1 Candidatus Hydrogenedentota bacterium
GGAGATGCGCTCGCGGATTCTTGTTCCCGGCGTTTCCTCGGGTATACTGTTTCTCAAGACCGTGCCACGGCTATCGCAAAGAGGAGACCGCCCATGTCACGCCACACCCGCCGCGATTTTCTCCGGAATTCCGCTTTCGGCCTGACCGCCGCGCCCCTGCTGATGACGCAACAGGCGGGCGCCGCGGCGGCCGTGCCCCCCAGTGAAAAGGTCCGCATCGGGCTCATCGGGTGCGGCGGAATCGGCCGCGTCGATCTCCGCACGTTCTTCATCAACCCCGAGGTCGAGTGTCCCATCATCTGCGACGTCGACGAGGCCCAGTCCGTCGAGGCCGCCAAGATCGTCGAGGGCATGCGCGGCAACAAACCCGACATCGTGAAAGATTTCCGGCGCGTGATCGACCGCAACGACATCGACGCCGTGCTTGTCGCCACGCCCGACCACTGGCACGCCCTGCCCACGGTCTACGCGTGCCAGGCCGGCAAGGACGTCTATGTCGAAAAACCTCTCGGACAGAACATTCAGGAAGGCCGCGCCATGCTCACCGCCTGCCGGGAAAACAAGCGCGTCGTTCAGATGGGCACCCAGTGGCGCAGCGGCGACCACTACCGCGATGCCGTCGAATTCGTGCAGTCCGGCAAACTGGGCCGCATCCGCCTCGTTCGCGCCTGGGCCTACCTCGACTGGGTCGGCGGCATCGGCTCTCCGCCCGACGCCGAGCCGCCCGCCACGGTGGACTACGATTTCTGGCTCGGGCCCGCCCCGAAACGCCCCTTCAACCCGAACCGGTTCCACTTTAATTTCCGCTGGTTCTGGGACTATGCCGGCGGCCTCATGACCGATTGGGGGGTGCACCTGCTCAACGTCTGCCTGTGGGCGATGGGGCCGCAGGTGCCTCTGCGCGTCAGTTCAACCGGCGGCAAATACGTCGTCGAGGACAACACCGAAACCCCCGACACCCAGGTGGCCCTGTACGAGTTCCCCGAGTACACCCTCGTCTTCGAACAGATGGTTCTCGGCGGGCTCGGACCGGGCGGGCGCCCGCACGGCATGCTCTTCAACGGCACCGAAGGCACGATCATCATCGATTACAGCGGCTGGGAGGTCATTCCCGAACCCAAGAAGAACAGCCTCGAGGCGGCCAAACACCCCGAGACCCCCGACCCGCGTCCGGCGCATGTCCGCAACTTCCTCGATTGCATGAAGTCCCGGGAAGACCCCGTCGAAAACCTCGACCTGGCCCATTACGTCTCGACCGTCGCCCATCTCGGCAACCTCGCCCTGCGCACGGGCAGCGAGATCCACTGGGACGCCGAAAACGAGCGCGTCAAAGGCAATCGCGACGCCAACCGTCTCGTCGAATGCAGCTACCGAAAACCCTGGACACTGCCGTATACGTGAGCGGAGCGGCGTCAAGCGTCAATAGCGGCATCTACTCATACACGGCCACGCGCACGCGCTCGGGGGCGTAAGGCTCGATTACCAGCGTGTTCTCGCCCGCGGCAAGATGCCGGGTGACGTCAATGCGGAAGGGGGCGCCGATCACGCCGCC
>JAAYAQ010000362.1 GCA_012719295.1 Candidatus Hydrogenedentota bacterium
AATCTCACCGAGCAGCCTCCCCGCAGTGCGACGCCGCGTTACTCCGCCTCGTCTGCTTTCTTCGCCTTTTTCGTACCGGCGCCGGGCGATTTCAGCGCGTTCAACTCCGCCTCGAGGTCTTCGTCGGTGGCCAGACTGTCGATTTCTTCTCCGAGACCGGGTTTGCGACCGAAATTGACCAGTTCGGCGTCGGCCTCCATCCGATCAATCTTGGACTCGAGGTTTTCGAACCGCGCCACCGCGCTCGTGTAGTCGACTTTCCGAATGCTCTGCTGGGCGCGCTTCTTGTGTTGGGCATGAACGTGACGCTGCACCAGCATCCGCTCTTTTTCGCGCGCCGAGGCCAGTTTGTCCTCCAGCTGGATTATATCAGCCTGGTACTGGGCCACCAACGATTCGCACTGCGTCAGCTCCTGTTCGAGCGCCTGCATCCGATCCGTAAACCGGCGCTTTTCCAGCAGCGCGTCCCGGGCGAGATCGTCGCGGCCCTTGTCGACGGCCAGTTGGGCCCGCTCCGCCCACCGCGCTTCGCCCGCATGCACGTCCTCGATCTGGCGGCCGATCTTCTTCCTCTGGGCCATCGCGCCCGCGCACGAGGCCTTGATCTCGATGAGCGTGTCCTCCATCTCCCGGATCATCAGCCGCACCAGCTTCTCCGGGTCCTCGGCTTTGTCGAGCATCGCATTGATGTTCGAACTGATGATGTCGGCAACGCGTGAGAAGATACCCATGTCCTGTCACCTCCGGCCGGAACAAACAGGATGCCCAGCGGTTGTGGTTCGCGGCTCAATCCCTGCCCATCCTGCCGCAACCCGTGTGCCAACACGTCGGGAGTTTCTAAGCCGCTACGTATCAATGGTTTAATTGAAATTGCGCGCGAAAACAGGGGCCCGTTTCCGCGGTCGATAAGCCCATTCATGGGGCGATTGAGCCCAGGAATAGCGAATTTCGCCAGCTTCCGGCGGGCCCGATACGCGGAAACGCAAGCGGTTTCGGGAGGAACGGGCCATCGTGGTCGCGGGCGATCCCCCCGCCATCGATCTCGAAGGCGGTCTGATGGCCGGTCAAACGGCGCGCCCCGGGCGGCGCCCCGCGGGTTCAGGACACCTGGGCGCAGGTATCGAGGAGATCGCGCACGGCCGAGACCATGTCCATCGCCCGGTACGGTTTGGGGACGAACCGGATGCGTTCGTCCTGCTGCAGGGCCGGTTCGACGGTATCGGTGCCGTAGCCGCTCGAGATGATACAGGGGAGCTCGGGGGCGCGTTCCCGCAAGCACTTGATCGCCGCGGCGCCGCCCATGCCGGGCATCAGCAGGTCCATGATCACCAGGGAGATGCGCGCCCCGTGTTCGTCAAACACTTCGATGCTCTGTTCGCCCGTATCCGCGGCCAACACCGTGTGGCCTTCCGCCTCGAGCAAATCGCGCAGCAGATTCTGCATGAAGACTTCGTCGTCCACGATAAGGATGGTTTCGTGCTTGCGCTCGCCGGCGCCGCGGGCGGCCGGTCTGCGCGGCTGTTCGCGCGGGCCGGTCTCCGTGTTTCCGGACGCGGGAAGGTACACCTCGATGCGGGTGCCTTTCCCCTCCTCGGAATCGACCCGGATGGCCCCGCCGTGCGCCTCAACCACGCCATACACCACGGACAGGCCCAGACCGTATCCGTGCGAATTGGTCTTGGTGGTGAAAAAGGGCTCGAAGATATGGCGCACGACCTCGGGCGGCATGCCGGAACCGGTGTCTTGGACCGTCACCAGCACGTACGGCCCCAGATGGTCGAGGCTCAAGCGGTCCCGCATCGCCTCGTCAACATCGACATTGGCCGTCGCGATGTAGATGCGGCCCCGGTCCTCGATGGCGTCGCGCGCGTTGATGAGCAGGTTCATCAGGAGCTGGTTGATCTGGCTGAGGTCGACCTTCGCCGGGTACAGTTCGCGGGTGCGGTCGAAACGAAGCTCGATGTTGGGGTCGACGGCAAGCGACAGCAACGACAGCGTCTCGTCGATCACCGCGTTGAGATTGACCTCCTGGACTTCCGCTTTCTTGCCGCGGGCGAAGGCCAGTAACTGCTGCGTCAGTTCGGCCGCGCGCGACGCCGCGCCCTCGATCGCCAGGGCGTAGCGGGAGAAGTCTGAATCGGCCGGCGCGGTCTCCCGCATCAGCGACGCATAGCCGAGAATGCCCCCGAGAATGTTGTTGAAATCGTGTGCAATGCCGCCCGCCAGCCGGCCCAGGCTCTCCATTTTCTGCGACTCGATCAGCCGCGCCTGTAACGCCTCCCGCTCGGTGACGTCGACCACGATGCACACCGCGCCGTTGACCCCGCCCTTGTCGTCCAGCATCGGCGAGAGCGCGACGTTGCAGATCCGGTCGCCGCCATGGCGCCGGTGGATGGTCAGGTTGCGGAACTCGATGGGGCGGCCCCGGTCCAGCACGTCTTTCGTCAGGCGTTCCAGAAACTGCACCTGCGGATCCAGAATGCGGTCGCACGCGTCGCGGAGCGACTGGAAATCGGCAACCCAGCCCCCCGCGATGTCTTCCAGGCGCGGGTTGATTGCCAGCAGCTCGAGCTTGCGGTCGATGATCAGCATGCCCACTTCGGCATTGTGCAACGCGCTGGCCAGCATGTCGTGTGAGTGTTTGAGCTTTCGCTCCGCTTCTTTGCGGGCCTCGATGTCGCGCACGACCATGCTGAAGCCCAGCGGCACGCCCCCGTCTTCCGACACCGTGGAAATCGACGCGCTGGTCCAGAACTTCCGGCCGGATTTCGTCAACGCGGCCAACTCGATATCCCGAAGCGGCGTGCACGTTTCCGCCAGTTCACGCGACATCAACGGCAGCCGTCCTGCGCCCTCGGCGAACAGCCGGGCCACGGGCATTCCGATGGCCTCTTCCGGCGCATAGTCGAACAAGGCGCGCGCACCGCAATTCCAGGTGCGGATGACCCCGTCCCGGTCGCACCCGAACACCGCTTCCGCCGACATGTCGGCCACGCGCGTCAGAAACACGCCCTGGTCGTGCAGATCCTTGAGCCGCAAGTTGTCCTGCTCGAGATGGTCATGCAAGCGGGTGACTTCGCGCAGCAATGCCAGAAACGCCAGCAGGATGCAGATGTAGCCCGCGTTCTCGGTAATTCTCGGCGCCAGCTCGTTTCCAAACCCTTCACGGCCCACAATCGGCCACGCGTTAATGGCCGGGATCTCGAATGAAAAATCAATGAATCGCGCGAAGGCCAGACACGCCGCGCCGGTGTAGAGAAAATACAGCGCGACCGATTTTCGCGTCAGTTTGCGGGCGGCCAGGCATGCCCCGAGCACGAGCAGCCCCGTCCCGACAAACTCGAAGAAATCGCCCCACAACTCGTTACCCAGGAAATAGTTCGGGTAGTACGAGAGGCTGAAAAGCAACACCCCGGCGGCCAGGATGATGCAAATGCCCCACCAGCCCTTCATCCGCGTCCTCCGTGTAAAAACACCCGCCCCCTTCGACTTGCCCGGATTCGCCCGTCCAGTTAGAGTATAAACAGAAACCGGGGTCCATGCCAACCCGTTTGGGGTATTTGCATGGAATTATAGCATCATATGCGGCATGGACGGATCTGCATGCCGCGGGCGGCCGCGATTCCGCGGCCGTGAACGCGTGTTTCCGGTCGCACAAATGCCTTCGGCCAACGAGGAGATGATGGTCGTGCCTGCACTGCCTGCCGCGTTGATCATGCGTGTCATGGGTTTGCTGCTGGTGCTGGGACTGGCCGCGGGGACGCTCGCGGCGCGTGCGGAGGAACGCGCGCCGGCGCGCCTCTTTGCCCGGGAGAATCTGGTGGCGTGGTGCGTGGTCCCGTTTGACGCCAGACAACGGAACGCCGAAGAACGCGCCGCCATGCTGGAGCGGCTGGGGCTCTCCCAACTGGCGTACGATTGGCGCGAAGAGCACGTCCCGTACTTCGAAGCGGAAATCCAGGCGCTGAAGAAACACCAGATCGCCTTCGTTGCGTTCTGGGGACTGCACGAAGACATGTTCCGGCTCTTCCAGGTCTACAACATCCACCCGCACGTCTGGCTGACCGTCCCGGACCCGGGCGAGGGTACGCACGAGGAGAAGATGCGCGCGGCCGGCGCGATGCTGTTGGATGCGGCGAACCGGACCCGTGCCCTGGGATGCAAACTGGGTCTTTACAACCACGGCGGCTGGGGCGGCGAACCGGCCACTATGATCGACGTATGCGCCTGGCTGCGCAACGAAACCGGGAGCGACCACATCGGCATTGTCTACAACCTCCATCACGGTCACGGCCACATCAGCGATTTTGCGGCATGCCTCGACGCCATGAAACCCTGGCTGCTCTGCCTCAATCTCAACGGCATGAACACCGGCGGCGAACCGAAGATCCTGCCCATCGGCCAGGGGGAACACGACGCCCGGATCATCCGGATCATCCTCGACAGCGGGTATGCGGGTCCCATCGGCATCCTCGACCACCGGCCGGAACTCGATGCCGAAATCAGCCTCCGGCAGAATCTCGAGGGACTCGACGCGCTGCTGAAGGACATTTCCCGGGCGCCGGATCGGCATGAGTCTCCTTGTAGCGCAGGCGTCTCGACTGCCGTCTCGTCTTCTGGTGGACCTGGTGGACCTGGTGGACCTGGTGGACGGCCCCCGCGCGACGTTGCCGTAGTCCATGCCGCGGACGCAGTCTGTGTCGCCGAAATCGTCCGCATTCCCTGAATGGCACCGCAGGTGCCGAATATGCGTAGCCGGGGAATTAGCCCGTAGATCAGCGGCGCGCCCAGATTCAGTCCCGTAGGGACGAAAGAAAATAGCCCACCACTTCAGTGGTGGGAACCCCCGCATCCCGCCAACCGCGAGTCCCGTAGGGACGGCCGACAATCGTGCCGCCGAAATTCAGAATCCTTGTGCGCGCCGCGGACGGCGCTTGGAACATGTCCCCGTTCTGCTCCGGGTTTTTCAAACTCGCTGTTTTCTGAGCGCTCTGTAACCCATCTTCCGCAACCCGTTGGGACAGGCCCCGGTTTGCGATGTCGCGGGATTCGCGTGATCGGGTCAGGGCCGGGCATGCTTATTTGACGAGGCGGGCAAAGCCGCTGTGGGCCAGGGGGCCTTTGAGGCGCTGCGCAAGGGTTCCCTCGGCGAGCGCGGCGGCGATGCCGGCGAACGCAACGTCCACCGCCGCCTCAAACCGGTCTACAATGGCCTCGGTATGCGCCAGGGTGACATAGACGGCCGTCCCGGCCAGGAATCCGCGTTCGAGCATCAGTTGAGTGTAATAGGTGCGCAGCGCCGTCGCGTCGGGATGGTCGAACGCGAAATGCGCCAGGCAGGGGTATCCGTCGTCGACCGTGACGGGCAGGCCGTGGGCCTCCGCCCGGCGTTTCCAGACGGCCTTGACCCGCCGCCCGATGCGATCGGCGTGTTCCCAGACCCGGGTGCGTTCCATTTTGTCGAGGGTGGCGAGCGCGGCGGCAGGGCCGACGCCTTCGGTCCAGTAACTGCTGCTGATGAACGACTCGTGCGCGCCTTCCATGGCGTCTCTGGTGCCGATGACCGCCGCCATGGGATGGCCGTTGCCGATGGTCTTCGCGAACAGGGCCATGTCGGGATGCACGCCGAGCCGCAAGTGCGACCCCCCGAAATTGAGCCGCCACCCGATGGTGATCTCGTCGAAGATCAGGAGCGCGCCGTGCCGGTGGGCGCTGTCGCGCACCAATTCGAGGAAACCCGGTTCCGGGTCGTGGTGGCGGCAGGGTTCCATGACCACGGCCGCAAGCTGGCCGCCACACTGGTCCAGCACGGCCTGGAATTCCTCGCGGCTGCCGTGGCGGAACGTGTGGGCGGTGCCGCGCAGTTCCTTCGGCACGCCGCGGGGCTTGAGCCCGGGCAGCAGGTGACCGTCGAGCGAATCGTCTTCGCCGAGGTTGGCGGCAAGGTACCAGTCGTGCCAGCCGTGGTACCCGCAGATGGC
>JAAYAQ010000363.1 GCA_012719295.1 Candidatus Hydrogenedentota bacterium
AGCTTCGGTGCGGCCGTGCAGGGCCCGTTCGCCGGAGGGGGTTTTGCAGTCGGCTGTGTCCGCAGGGAGGGACTGCATCATGCCGGAGAAGCTCGCCTTGTTCGGAGGCCCCAAGGCCGCCCCAACCAATCCACAGGCGCTGATCGCGTGGCCGCTCATCACCCGCGAAGATGAGGAGGCCGTGCTTGATGTTCTGCGTTCGGGCAACATGTCCGGCACGGACATCTCGAAGCAGTTTGAGCAGGAGTTCGGCGCGTGGATCGGCATGCCGCACTGCCTCGCGCACTGCAACGGCACGGCAGCACTGCAGGCGGCCATGTTCGCGTGCGAAATCGGCGTGGGCGACGAATTGCTGTGCCCGAGCATGACGTACTGGGCCTCATCGCTGCAGACTTTTGCGCTGGGCGCCACGCCGGTATTCGTCGACATCCATCCCGACACCCTGTGCATCGACCCCGCCGGGATCGAACGGTGGATTTCGCCCCGGACCAAAGCCATCATGACCGTGCACTACGCAGGGTATCCCTGCGATATGGACGCCATCCTGCCCATCGCGGAAAAACACCGCCTGAAGGTGATCGAGGATGTGTCGCACGCCCACGGAACGCTCTACAAAGGGCGCAAGGTGGGGACGTTCGGCCATGTGGCGGCGATGTCGTGCATGTCGGCCAAATCGTTCGCCGCGAGCGAGCTGGGCATGCTGGTCACCCGAGACCGGTACCTGTACGAACGCGCCATCGCCTACGGTCACTACGCGCGCCACGACGACCTGACCGACCCGCGGCTGACGCCGTTCGCGGGCTACCCGATGGGCGGCGTGAAATTCCGCGCCAACCAGCTCGCCAGCGCGCTGGGACGGTCGCAGTTGCGCCATTACGACGCGCGCGTTGCCGAGATTCAGACAGCCATGAACTACTTCTGGGACCTGCTGGAAGGCGTGCCGGGCATCAAAGCCCACCGTCCGCCCGGAGACAGCGGCTCCACCATGGGCGGATGGTATGCGGCCAAGGGACTGTACCGCGCGGAGGCCCTTGGCGGACTCGCCATCGACCGGTTCTGTGAAGCGGTGCGCGCCGAAGGCGCCGACACTTCGCCGGGGGCGAACAAGCCCATGCATATCCACCCCGTGCTGAACACGTGCGACATCTACGGGCACGGCAAGCCTACCCGCATCGCGAACTCGGACCGTGATGTCCGGCAGGCCCCCGAATCGCTGCCGGTCGCGCTGAACAGCTACAACCTCTGCTTTTCGATCCCCTGGTTCAAGCGCTGCGACAAGGCCATCATTCAGGAACAGGCCGCGGCGTTCCGCAAAGTCGCCGAAAACGCCGGTCAACTGCTGTAACCCCGCGGCGGGCGGTCACTGTGGCTTGGGCGGCAGGTCCTCGCGGTAGAACTTCATGGGCTTCATCTTGAACTCGCGGAACAGGGCCACCTGATCAACCAGGTGCGGCGAATCGGGATGGCCGCACTGCCCCGGCGCGAGCACGTCAAACGCCTTGATCGGATTGCCCAGCTCAACGGCCATCCAGTAGGTGCCCACGTTGCGCTGCGGGACGGTCAACGCCTCGTCGCCGGGCAGCTCCTCGCCTTCGGGCCGGTCCTCTGCGCTGCCGAATTTCCAAACGCCGCGGTCGTACGCCCACTGCTGGATGTCGGCCCCGTGCTCTTCGACAAGCCGGTCATAGGTCGCGGAAAATGCCTGATAGGCGACTTCGTGGGGGTCGCGCCCGTGAAGATATTCGCCCTGGAGGTCGTAGCAGCGGCGTTCGGGCATCAGCACGCGGAATGCCAGCGTGGCGAAGAGACGCAGGTTGTCGAGGCCCATGTCGCGGCTCACGAGAAGGCCGAAATCCGGCGCGAACAGTTGCACGATGAGCTCGGCCATCCACTCATTGAAGAGCAGGGCGCCCGCCGACCCCATCACGTCCTTGTCGGGCCATTGCTCGAGCAGTTCCAGGGCGGCGCGGTGTTCGGGCGACAGGTCCGGGCGGGCGCGCAAGGTTTCGACCAGGTATGGCTTGAAATAGGTGGCGAGGAAATTGTGCTCGCCGTTGGCCTGGATGATCGCCAGGAATTCCTCCCAATCGACCTCTTCGTTGGCCTCGAGGGCTTCAAAGATCTTAACGCCCCACGTGCCTTCGGGGAACCAGCCGGGGGTCTTGACGCTGGGTTTGTTGTTCCAGTTCGCGAACCAGCCCTCGGGAGGATTGACGCAGGCGACCTCGTCGGTGGCGTTGCGGAACCCGCGCCAATCGTATTCGCCCGTGCCGGGAGTGGGCAGCCGGTCGTCGTAGCCGGTTGCGCGAATCGGAAACCGCCCGCTCACCCAGTACCCGATGTTCCCGTCGACGTCCGCGGCGAAGAAATTATGGGTGGTGGCAACCTGGCGGACGGCATTCTCGATATCTCCGAGATTCGTGGCCATGTTGATGTCGACAAAGGCCATCATCGATTCGAGCTCGAGGTGGCGAAAGGGCGTGGCGCGGGTGTACGCCTTGTGGGTGGCCAGATCCCATTGCACCACCGGGCCATGGATGGTGCGATAGACGGTGTGGGGTTCTTCGCGGAGCACGCCGTCGTCCCCGAGCACCTGGATGGGCCAATCGATGACCTCCATGTCGTGCCAGGCCCCGTCATGCCAATACTGGTACTGATCTTCGAAGTTGAGGGTTTCTTCAAAGAAATCCGTAGCGTTCAGGAGACTGGAGGTCGTTGCCCAGGCCACGCGCTCGTTGTGGCCGATGAGGATGCCGGGGGCGCCGTGGCAGGCCATGCCCGCCACATTGAATCCCGGGGCATTGAGATGGACCATGGCGCACCATGAGGGCGTCTGGAAATGCACCATCGGCGCCCCGAACAGCATGGTGTTTCCGGTAGCGCTGCGTTTCGGGCTGACGATCCACGAGAAACTGCCCCAAGTGGTCATGAGCCCGTTTTCGTGGGCGTACCTGCGTTCGACGGCCTCGTCTTCCAGGATCGCCACCATGACATCCGGGTCAAAATCGCGCGGGATGGGCGCCGGCCTCGCCTCGGTCTGCGGCGCGTGGCGGTGGCTGTGGTCGGTCGTGGGCGAGCACGGGACATCCTGCGGAATGGCGTCGTTGATGACCTGGCACATGAACTCGGGCCCGCGGAACAGCTTTGCCATACTCGCGAGCTGATAGACGTTCATTTCCTCGCCGCCCCAATCGCCGGCCTTGGCCATGTGGTAGGCCGCGCCCGCAGCCATCTCGTGGGCCTGGATGGGCGTGAACCCCGGCGCGACTTTCGCGAGATACGCGTTGGTTCCCTCGATGAACGCCTCCAGATACGCGCGCAGATCGGGGCGCAGCCCCTCCACCATCCGGCGGCATTCTTCCTCGGTGTAACCGCGGGTCCGGATGTGTTTATCGTGCCAGATCCCGTCGGGGCCCTTGTAGCTCGCGCTGATGCCGCGAACTTCGGCGAGGCTCTCGAGTATCTGCACCGTGCGGTCTTCCATCTGGACGTAGCCCTGGCCCCGGAAGGCCCCTTCGATGGTCTGGGCATAGACATGGGGCACGCCGTATTCGTCGCGGAAAATATCGATTGCCTCGCCCCCCAGCTCGACCGTGTACCAGCCCTCCGGCGGAACCGGCACGTCTTTTTCCGCGGGCCAATGCGCCAGACGGTGCGCACTCTCGGGAACGGCCGCACGCTCCTCGGCCGGCTGGTCTTTCGCCGTTGGCGAGCATCCGCAAGCGAACAGCGCCGTGCCGGCGAGCAGGAACGCGCCGCCGGCGCGCAGACGGCGGAACCGGATGTCAGAAAGCCTCATTCGCATCTCCAGAACACCGCTTCAAGAAAGCATATGGCGCACATAATGCCTTTTCGATAGAAACCACCAGCCTATCATTCCGGGCCGTCCCGTTCAATCGCCCGGCTGATCCCGGCGACTCGATTTATCTCCGCCGGAATCCTATAGTAGCTGCTCGGACAAGGCCGGAAAACCCGTGTAAGAACTGGACTTTACCATGCGTCTTGTGGATGCGCATTGCCACCTCGAGGACGAGTCGCTGCATGCCCGGCTCGACACCGTGCTGCGCGATGCCCGGGAAGCCGGGGTGGTCCGGGTGCTGACCTGTGCCGTGACGCCCGGCCAGTGGCCCACGTCGGCCGCCATTGCCCGGCGCCACCCGGACGTGGCCTTTGCCCTGGGGGTCCATCCCTGGTATGCAAAACCCGAGCACCTGCCCCGGCTGGAAGAACTCCGCCAGGCGCGCGAACTGGGCGCTACGGCCATTGGCGAGATCGGACTGGACAGCAAGGTGGACGCGCCTTCGATGGACCTGCAGACGGCGGTTTTCGAGACGCAACTGGCCATCGCGAAAGAACTTGCGCTGCCGGTCGTCATCCATTGCCGAGGCGCGTTCAACGAGCTGTTCGCCTCTCTGAAACGCATTGGGACGCCCTCCCCAGCAGGCACAATCCATGCTTTCTCA
Source organism: Candidatus Hydrogenedentota bacterium (assembly GCA_012719295.1). Classification (GTDB taxonomy): domain Bacteria; phylum Hydrogenedentota; class Hydrogenedentia; order Hydrogenedentales; family SLHB01; genus UBA2224. The sequence goes on from JAAYAQ010000363.1 coordinate 4,464, forward strand.
GGAAATGTACAACTGGCCCGCACGTTCGTCACGTTCGGGCTCAAATTCTCGATGGGACGAAGCTTGACCTACAAACGGTGCGCCAAGCGCGACGAACTGTTGCGGTTCATCTACCCCGACCATTTCCTGCTCGAAACCGACAGCCCGGACATGCCTCCGGTCGGAGCGGCGCCGGACGCCCCCAACGAACCCCGGAACCTGCTCCTGAACCTCCGGGGCGCGGCGGAACTCCTGGGATGCGACGCCGCGGAGGTCGCGGAAGCCACAACACGCAACGCTTCGGAAGTGTTTGGTCTGGGGCTCTGAATGGACAAGCGATTCGAACGTACGCGGCTTCTGGCCGGCGACGCGGGCGTCGAGCGGCTGGCCCGCGCCACCGTGGTGATTTTTGGGTTGGGCGGGGTGGGATCGTACGCCGCCGAGGCCATCGCGCGGGCCGGCGTGGGCCGCATGGTGCTGATCGACTCGGATTGCGTCGAGAGCACGAACCTGAACCGGCAGTTGCTGGCCCTGGAAAGCACGCTCGGCCGGCCCAAGGTCGAAATCGCCCGCGCGAGGATTCTCGACATTCATCCCGCCGCCCGCGTCGAGACCCATCAGGTATTTGTCACCCCCGAAAACGCGCACGAGTTCCTGCGGGAAGACCAGGCCAGCTACATCGACGCCATTGACCACCTTCCGGCCAAACTGGCGCTCCTGAAACTGCTCCACGAGAAGGGGGCGCGGTTCGTGTCGTGTATGGGGGCGGCCAGCAAGCTCGATGTTTCAGGCATCCGCGTAGCCGACATCAGCGCCACATCCAACTGCCCCCTTGCCCGCAGGATCCGCCTTCAGCTTCGCCGCGAGGGCATTACGAAAGGCATTCGCTGCGTCTATTCCGGGGCGTCCGTTGTCCCGGGCGCCGATCTCCCGGACACGGCTGCCCCTGTGCGGGGGACCATCTCGTATCTTCCGGGACTGGTGGGCCTCACGGCGGCGGGCGTGGTCATCAACGAGATTCTGACGGGACCGGCCCCGGCATAACGCCCCGCCCACGCTCGAAACCGGTCATTTCCGCTCTCCGGGAAAGAACACCTTGCGCTTGTCTTCTTCGTCGTGCTGGCGGTACAGCAGGGCGGTGTGCCCGATCATGCCGACGACTTCACTGCGCGTGCCCAGGGCGAGCCCGTCAATAAGAGACCGCTTTTCGTCTTTTCGCTCGACAAACCGCACTTTCACGAGCTCGTGGGCGGTCAAGGCCTTGTCAGTCGAATCCATCACCGTCGCGGTGACCCCGTTCTTGCCGACCATTACGGAGGGTTCGAGTTTCTGCCCGAGCCCACGCAGGAATTTTCTGTCCGCGCCGTTCAATATTCTCATTCATCCTCCTTGGGAGAAGTCGTGTCCGTGAGCCGCAACTCGATACAGTACTCTTCAACCTCCACGAAGGGCAATACCAGCGCCAGTTTGGCGTCGTCCAGGGAGGAACGGCCGTCCTTCGTGTAGGGATTGTGCTGTTTTTCGGGCCACCGCAACGACGCGCCGGGGGGCATGGCCACCCGCAGACCCGCGAGCTCGAACCAGGCGCCGATCGCCTCGCTCGTGAGCGTCAGATTGGCCTCCCCGAGCTCGTGCGTTTCACCCCGCCCCGTAATCATCCGCGCCGCGCGGCGCAGAAAGGGAACGTGGGCTTCGGCGCGCTGGCCTTCGGGGGCGCGGTAACACAGGGTCAACGAGCCATCGGGGTGCGACCGAATCTCGACGCTGCAATTCACGCCGCCGTAGCCGAGGGCCAGGCGGGAAGCCTCCGCCGCATCGGCGATTTCCGCCGCGGACGGCGTCCATAACAGGTCGATCGCGGGGACAAAGACGGGGTCGGTGTCGCCCTCGGTGTGGCGCAGAAGCGAGGCGTCGCCCACGGTGAACGTGGACCAGTACGGTTGGAGCTTCGTGTGGCCGCCGCCGATGACCAGCCCGAGGGCGTCGTGATAGACATCGGCGAGATTCTGGCGGTCCTGTATCCAGCGGCTCGTGAAAGGCTCGCACACGTAGGCGGCCATGGCCCACTGCCACGGCGCTTCCCGCCGGATCAAGCCGCGGTCGTTGTCCAGGAGCCGCGTGAACCGGTCCGAAGACGACGGGGGCATCACCACCGCGCCGCTGCCGCCATAGAGGAGCATCGATGCGGCATAGTCGCCGGAAACGCGCCGGGTCTTCGGGCCGCTGTATCGCGCGAGCTGCTGCAGCAGGAACCCGCGTCCCTCCGGGGTCCACGAGAAACCCACATTTCCGATCGTGACCCCTTTGCGGTAGGCCTGCCGTTCATCGATGCACGCGACGGACGAGCCGTCCGGCCACAGCACGCTGGCGTGGAAGCGGGCGGACCGCTCGAGTGCGTCGAGCGCGACGGGATCGTTCGAGGCATGGTAGTACACCCCGAGGGCTTCGACGTAGACGGCGTTGTACCCCACGACGGGCCCGCAATGTTCCGACCAGTACCCGCCTTCGGTCTGCTCTTCGACGACCCGGGCCATGTACGCTTGTGCGGCCTCCCGCCACTCCGGATTGTCGAAACACTGGCCGGCAATGTAGAGGCCCATGGCGTGATGCGCGGGGATGTTGTGCACCCCGCCGTCCATGTATTTCCGGATGCCGGAGAACCCGAGCAGAAGGCCTTGTTCCCACGTCGCGCGGGCCGCGTCCGGCAAGGCGTCTTTCACCAGGGCATAGGCGCGGATCCAGCGGCTGTAGGTCCAGGGCATATGAATCTGCCCCCACGTGGAATTGTCTTTTTTGCGGAAGGTCCACATCCCCCGCTCATCCATGTCGTCGACGAGGGCCTCGCCGCCGCGCGCGATGACGCGCAGCAGGGCGGAATCGTGGTAGTGCGGGTTTTGGGGGTCTTCCAGGGCCCAGGCGGCGGCCAGCGCGAAGAGGCCGTTCTGGTCCTGGCAGATCCAGGGTTCATCGCCGAAACGCCCCGTCTCGGCATCATACTCCTTGAGGATGTCGGGAACGTCGCCCACCAGCGAGGCGATGAAGTAGTCCCGCGGCGGCCATTCGTCAAATGCGCCGGCCCCGAACGCCGCACATGGAATCGCAACGAAAACAAAAACGTTCAGTCCCGTGTTCATGAGAGGCGTCCTTTCGCCTGCCGCTGCGGGCCGTCCGGGAACGCGTGGCATCTTCCGGAATGAGATGATAGAGTACACAGACGATCACCGGCAAACAGGCGGCATGTCCGCTCTGGCAGGCGCAACGTGCGATGGGGAGAGACAACGATGAAGCAGAACATCGGGATTCCGGTCTGGGGGTTGGCGGCAGCAGTGCTCATGACGGCGTGTGTCGCGCATGCCGGGAGCGTCTCTCCCTTCTCGGTTGTGCTGTTGCCCGATACACAGAACTATTCGGAGAAATATCCCGAGACGTACCTGGCCCAGACACAGTGGATTCGCGACAACGCGGAGAGAGAGAACATCAAGTTCGTGATCCACCTGGGCGACATCGTGCAGAACGCGCACGCCGAGAACGAGTGGCAGGCCGCCGACGCCGCGCACAAACTGCTCGACGGTCACGTGCCGTACAGCGTGGCGCCCGGGAATCACGACCTGCGCGCCGAGGAAAAACTGGTAACCCGCGACACGCCGTTGTATGACCAGTACTTTCCTCCGGAACGTTTCCAGGGCCACGCCTGGTATGGCGGCCACCTCGGCAACAACAACGCCTGCAACTACTGCACCTTCGAAGCGGCCGGGATGAAGTTCATGGTGATCAGCCTGACGTTTGCCCCGGACGA
>JAAYAQ010000364.1 GCA_012719295.1 Candidatus Hydrogenedentota bacterium
AAGAAGAAGCTTGTGGTATTGCCGCTGCTGGCGGCGGCCGTCGCGGGTTGGTATGTGTTCTCCCGGCACAGCGCGGACAACGGGGACGGCGCGATCCGTATTTCCGGGAACATCGAGGCGACCGACGTCGAGTGCAGCTTCAAGGTGGCGGGGTGGGTGGAATCCCGGCTGGTGTCCGAGGGCGAGACGGTGCAGGCGGGCCAGCCCGTAGCGCAGCTGGACAGCGAGGAGCTGGCGCAGGAAGCGGCCATGCGCCGGGCCGAGCTGGCGGGGGCGTCGGCGAAACTCGCGGAGCTCGAAGCCGGCTCGCGGACGGAAGAGGTCGAGCGTTCACGGGCGTCGGTTGAGCAGGCCCAAGCCCGGCTGGATGAGCTGCTCGCGGGGTCGCGCAGCCAGGAGATCGAAGCGGCGCGGGCGTCGGTACAGCGGGCGGGCGCGGAAATGACCCGGGCCGAAACCGACTACTCCCGGCTGAACCAGCTTTACGAACGGAATGCGGTGTCGGCGAAAGAACGGGACCATGCGTATGCGGCGTTTGCTACGTCGCGGGCGCAGCTTGCCGAAGCGCGCGAGCGGCTTGCGCTCGCCGAGGAGGGTCCGCGCCGGGAACGGATTGCCCAGGCGCGGGCGGCGGTGTCGGAAGCCCGGGCGTGGCATGACCAGGTGACGTCGGGGCCGCGGAAAGAGACCATCGAACAGGCCCGCGCCGAATGGACGCGCGCCGAAAACGCGCTTCGCCTGGCGGAGACGCGCCTGTCGTATGCAGCGATAGCCTCGCCGGTAGCCGGCATTGTGCTCTCGGATCACGTGGAAGCGGGAGAGTACGTTTCGCCCGGCGCGCCGGTGGTGACGATTGGCGAGCTGGCCAAGGTGTGGTTGCGCGGATACATCCACGAGACCGACCTGGGCCGGGTCAAACCGGGACAACGGGCGATGGTTACGACGGACACGTATCCCGGCAAGGCGTACGAGGGGGTGGTGTCGTTTATCTCCTCGGAAGCCGAGTTTACGCCGAAGAGCGTCCAGACGGACAAGGAGCGCGTCAACCTGGTGTACCGGATCAAGATTGACATTCCGAACCCGGCGCTCGAACTGAAGCCCGGCATGCCCGCCGACGCCGAGATACGCATCGCCGGGGAGGCCGGCTGATGGCGGCCATTCACACCGAGAACCTCACGCGAACCTTCGGAACGGTGACGGCGGTCGACGCGCTCAACCTGGATGTCAGGGAAGGTGAGATCTTCGGGCTGGTGGGGCCGGACGGCGCGGGAAAAACCACCACGATGCGGCTGCTGGCGGCCATCATGGCGCCGACGTCCGGGGCGGCCTGGGTGGCGGGACGCCATACCGTCGACGAGGCGGAGGCCATCAAGGAAGAGATCGGCTACATGAGCCAGCGGTTCGGATTGTACCCGGACCTGACCGTCCTGGAGAACATTCATTTCTACGCCGACATCTACAGTGTGCCGCGGCGCGGGCGCGCGGAACGGATCAGCGAACTGCTGGCATTCAGCAATCTGACGCCGTTCAAGAAACGCCTGGCGGGCAGACTTTCCGGAGGCATGAAGCAAAAGCTCGGGCTGGCGTGCGCGCTGATTCACACGCCTAACGTGCTGTTTCTGGACGAACCGACGAACGGGGTCGACCCGGTATCGCGCCGCGACTTCTGGCGGATCCTCTACAGGCTGCTTCGTCAACA
>JAAYAQ010000365.1 GCA_012719295.1 Candidatus Hydrogenedentota bacterium
ATGGCGGGCTCGAACTCCCCGACGTCGACCAGCAGGGCTTCCCGGGTCTCGTCGCAGGCCAGGATGAACGCGTTGCTCTCGTTCGCGGAGGTCAGGAAATGCTTGAACATCACCGGCGCATCCCCGTCAGGTTGGCATTCTCGAAATTGGCCTGGCCTTCCGCTCCCGTAAAATCGGCGCTGGCGAGGTTGGCGCGGCGGAAGATCGCCCGCTGCACCAGCGCGTCGCGGAAGACCGCTCCAGCGAAATTCGCGTTTCCCGGCCGCGCGTAGTAGAGGTCCGCGCCATCAAAGCGCGCCTCCGCGCCGGACGCGCCCACAAGGTTTGCGCGGCGCAGTACGGCGTCCTGGAACCCGGTCCGCGTCAGGGTCGCGCCGCCCAGCACCGCGAATTCGAGGTTGGCGCCGCGGCAATCGGCTTCCGAGAGGTCCGCGCCGTCAAGAAAAGCGCCTCGCAGAACGGCCCCGGAGAGGTTGGCGCCACGGAGATTCGCTCCCGATAGACGCGCTTCCGTCAGGTCCGCTCCGGAGAGGTCCGCGCCATCGAGCCGGATCCGCGGCAGTCTTGCCCCCGCGCCGCGTCCCTGGCGAAGCGCGGCAATCAGGGCCTCCCGGTCGTCAACAGGCAGCGCATCCGTCATCAGAAATCGTCCAGACCGCCCAGTTTGCTCTCGATCCAGTCGCCGTAATGCGCCAGTTCCTTCACCGACGCCTTGATCAACGACGGCGTTGCCGTGCGGGCAAGGAAGCAGTTCGTGAGCACCAGCCGCTCCTCGCCGCCGTCGCGGGTGAGCGCCAGCGCGCCAAGCGAAATCTTCATGTTGGCCCGCAACGCCCATTCGAAGGCGTCCGCGCGCGGCTTCCCGCACTCGGTAAACACGCGAATCAGCTCCGCGCCGTCCTTGCGTTTGTGCTGGTTCATGAACACCGCCTGATGCCGGCCGGATTTCAGCGTCACCTGCACCACGTAGCCTTTGCCGTGGGGGGCGACAACGCGCTCGCCGTCCTTGGCGCAGGCCTTGGCGAGTTCTTCAAGGGTGTACTGCTTGACGGACGGCAGGGGCGGCACGCCTTCCAGCGCCGCGCTGGCCTCGCTGAGCGCCTGGTCCACCACGCGCCGCACATCCACGTCCATTTCATCCGCGTATTCACGCAGGATGTCCAGAGCAAAGCACACGGTCTTGCCAAGCCCCTGCGCGGCATCGCGCCGCGCGACCCAGCCGGCCTGCGTATCCCGAAGCTGCTGGGCGAGTCGTTCAAGTTCTTCTGACACAGCATCTTCCCTCCCCGGTAGGACAGTCATTCTACCAGACCTTGCCCGGGTGCGCTACCTCCCAATCGGGCCGCGCCCCGAAGGGGTGACCGAAACCCCGCGTGAAACAACACGAGATTGGCCACCGAGGGCACAGAGAACACCGAGTTTGAATACCCCGAAGCAGAGCGGGGACCTGTTTCACGCGCCGTCCCTGGCGCGACCACGTGCCCCCGTTCGGATGACCGGCGGGGGCGGCGGTCCCACACCGGAGAAGACGCGAATCACCGGGGCATGTCCCGGCCTGTTGCTCAGACCCCAGGAGCCTGCCCCTTTCTTTCTTCCGTTGCGGGCTCTGGCGCTTCCCGGAATACCGCCGGGGGCATTCGGGTTCATTTCGTAGTATGCTTGCCTGACGGGAGTTGTGGGGGGAAGGAGGGCCGCGGCCGCATGAAAATCCACGAGTATCAGGCGAAAACCCTGTTTCGCGAAGCGGGCATACCGGCCCCGGGCGGGATCCTGGCCGTCACGCCGGACGCCGCGGCGGAGGCGGCCCGGGCACTCGGTCTTCCGGTCGTGCTGAAGGCCCAGGTCCACACGGGCGGCCGGGGTAAGGCGGGGGGCGTGCAGGTCGTCTCCACGCTCGCCGACGTGGCGCCCACGGCCGCGCGCATCCTCGCACTGACCATCCAGGGGCTGCCGGTTCGCGGCATTCTGGTCACGCCCGCGGTAGACATCGCCAGCGAGGTCTATCTGAGCCTCCTGGTGGATCGCGGCACGCGCGAAACCGTGTTCATCGGATGCGCGGAGGGCGGTGTGGACATCGAGCAGACGGCCCGGGAAACTCCCGGGAAGATCCTCCGCCTGCCCGTCGAGCCCGACCGGCTGGCGTCGCTCGAGGGCGATGTTTCAACCGCGGCCTTTGCGCGCCGCCTCTTCCTCGACGAAGAACAGGCCCGCCAGGCCACGGCCATCATGGCGCGGATGGCCCGCCTCTTTGTCGAGAAGGACTGTTCGCTCATCGAGATCAACCCGCTGGTGGTCACCGGAAGCGGCGACGTGCTTGCGCTCGACGCCAAAGTCCTGCTCGACGACAACGCCTTGTTCCGGCATCCGGAGCTCGTGGCCCTGCGCGACCTGGACAGCGAGGACGCCGACGAACTCGCCGCCAAAGAGGCCGGGCTCAGCTTTATCCGGCTGGACGGGGACATCGGGTGCATGGTCAACGGCGCGGGACTGGCCATGGCCACCATGGACACGATCCACCATTTTGGCGGGCGCCCCGCGAACTTCCTGGATGTGGGTGGCAGCAGCGATCCCGCCAAGGTGGTCACGGCGTTCCGGATGATCCTCCAAGACCCCAAGGTGAAGGTCATCCTCATCAACATCTTCGGCGGGATCACCCGGTGCGACGACATCGCCCGGGGCATTCTGCAGTCCCTGAGCGAATGCGACGTGCCTGTGCCCATCGTGATTCGTCTCATCGGCACGAACCAGGCCGAAGGACGCCGGCTGCTGGAAGGCGCCCGCCTGATTCCCGCCGCGACATTGGAGGAGGCCGCCGTGAAAGCGGTCGAAATGGGGGGGCGCGCATGAGCATTCTGATCGACAAGGACACCCGGGTCATCGTGCAGGGCATCACCGGCCGCGACGGCTCGTTCCACACGCAGCACATGCTCGACTACGGCACCCGCATCGTCGGCGGCGTCACCCCGGGCAAAGGCGGCCAGACCGTCCACGGCGTGCCGGTCTTCAACACGGCCGCGGAAGCGGTGGCGGCGACCGGCGCGCAGGTGTCCGTGATGTATGTGCCGGCCCGGTTTGCGCTGGACGCGATGCTCGACGCCGCCCGTTCGGATCTCGAGATGCTGGTCGTGATCACCGAGGGCATTCCCACGACGGATGTGCTCCGGGCGTGGCGCGCGCTGTCCGGCTCCGGCAAACGGATGCTCGGACCCAATTGTCCGGGTCTCATTACGCCTGGCGAATGCAAGGTCGGCATCATGCCCGGAGCCATCCACCGCCCCGGCCGAATCGGCGTGATCTCGCGCAGCGGCACCCTCACGTACGAGATCGTCAAGGAACTGACCGATGCGGGCCTGGGCCAGTCCACCTGCATCGGTATCGGCGGCGACCCGATCATCGGCAGCCGGTTCATCGATCTGCTCCCCCTGTTCGAGGCCGATCCCGGCACCGACGCCGTCGTCCTGGTCGGCGAGATCGGCGGGCAGGACGAGGTCGACGCCGCGCGGTATTTCCAGGAGCACATGAGCAAACCCGTCGTCGGCTTCATGGCCGGCGTGACCGCCCCGCCGGGACGCCGCATGGGCCATGCGGGCGCGATTGTCGGGGGCGAAGACGACACCGCTGCGGCCAAAATCCGGAAACTCGAGGCGGCGGGCATTCCGGTGGCGCGGGTCATCAGCGAGGTGGCGACGCTGCTCCCGGCCTGAGTTTCCTGGAACCAAGGAAGGCGCCGGGACGGTCTCGAGGGCGAGATGCGGTGGTGAGACCGTCCCGGCGTAGGGTCCGAAGCGTGTACTACGGTGCGAACCGTCCACCTTCGCGGTCCGGCGTCGCGGGGTGGCCGTCCACGCTTCGCAGTCCGGCAAAACCTGCGGTCTGGCTGGAAAGGCGGGCAGGTTTCGCCGTGAGCCGGGGCAGACCGCGCCGGGCGGCGCGGGCCCCGGTCACTGGGCTAAACTACGGCGGCGCCGTGCGCATCGAACACCTCCACAAGCGCGTCGTACCCCATCAGGCCGGCGATGTTGCGCGGGCTGAGGTCGCCCAGCAGCATGGCCGACGCACGGGGGTCCGCGCCCTGTTCCAGCAGCAATTCCGCCACTTCGGAATCGCCGGCCAGCGTGGCCCAATGCAACGGCGTCAATCCCTGGTCATCCGGCACATTGACCGGCGCGCCGTGTTCGAGCAAGGCCTCCACGGCCTCGCGGTGGCCGTTGCGCGCGGCTTTGTGCAGCGGTGTTTCGCCGCTGTCATCGCGGTCGGTGGCATCCACGCCGTTCTCGAGCAGGGCGTGAACCGCCTGGGCCGCGCCCCAATACGCGGCGCTCTGGAGGGAATCCTCCGGTGTTTCAACGGGCGTGGCCGGTTCATCGGGCCGATCCAGGCCCAACATGAACTCGATGAGGGTCCGGTTGCCGCAGCGCATCGCGCGGACGAGGGGCGTTTCGCCCAGCGCGTCTTCCCGGTGGATCCAGCTCTTCTCCATGTCCCGATCCCTCCAGTACCACTTCTGAATGGCCCGTTCCCATGCGGTTCCTGTTCGCGTTCCCATGTCAGCAGGTACCTCCACAGGCGCTGAGGAGATCCGCCAACTCCTCGTAGCCCATCAACATCGCCGCGGCCTTGGGGGTCAGCCCCCCCAATCCGGGCGCCCGTGCATTGGTCTGGGCGCCATGTGCCACCAGCACTTCCGCGAGTTCCGCGTCTCCCGTAAGCGCGCACCAATGCAGCGGGGTCATGCCCGAGGCGGTGGTCTCGTTGGCGTCGGCGCCGAACGCCAGCATCGCCTCCACCGTTTCCCGGTGTCCGTCTCGGATGGCTTTATGCAACTCCGTGTCGGTGCGCCGGGAACATCCGTTCCAGGTTGCACCGGACAGCAACTCCATACCGGCCTGGCTCATGCCCCAGTAGGCTTCCCTGGGCACGGGCCGGGGCGCGCGTTCGCGCCCCTCGTGGTGCATTTCGCGCAAGACAAACTCGGCCAGCTCCGTGAACCCGCACTTCAGTGCACGGCTCAAGGGGGTCTCGCCCGAGGCGTCCGCCAGGTGCATCCACGACCGGTTCATCACATTTAACTCCGTGTTGCCGGCGGGTCTCGTGCCCGTCCAGACCTGCTTCAGCAAAGCGCATGGATCGTGCCAATCGGTGTCCCGGCCGCCGAGAGGCGCGAAAAGTGCCAAGCATATGCCTCCTGAATGGTTACGTGGCGGGAAAAAACATGCCGAAGGTGCCAAAATTGGCACGCCGGGCGCCCCCGCGACGATTCCCGGCGATATTGACGAATATTCGTCAGTCTACCGGGGCGGCTGGCAGACAGTGCAACCGCCGTGTTGAGTGAGTGCGCGGCGTGGTCCGGGGTGACCGGACGGGGCAATCGCAGTTGTGCTGCCTGGCAGAACGACGGTGGCTGAGACGCCTGCGCTACGCGAAGCCGCTTCCCGGCGGGCGTCAGCTGGGGATGCCGAGCGTCTTTGCCACTTCGGGCCAGCGGGTGC
>JAAYAQ010000009.1 GCA_012719295.1 Candidatus Hydrogenedentota bacterium
ACTACAAGGCCGTGAGCAAGGCGCAGGACATCTTCCGGAAGGCCTTCGAAGCCGTGGGCGAGGCGGAACCGTTCAAGGCACGGCTGAATCTCGCCTATCTGCCGGTCCAGTACGCGGCGCTCGTCTGCCCGCCGGACTTGTTCTACGAACGGTATGCAGTCACGCTGCGCCGCCCCCTGAGCCCGACTCTGGAAGAATATGTAGAGTTGCTCAAGGGGTACGGCGTCACGCATACCGTGAACAACCGGCCATTCGAGGCGGTCGTGGAGCAGATGGGAGGGACCACCCCGGCGCGCCGGGTCGACTCCGAGCTGCGCATTCTCGAAAACGAGTACTACCTCATCTGGGTCGCGCCGTCGCTGGACGGGTCCGTGATTCGCTGGCGCGACAAGAAGCTTGGCATCGAACTGCTGCAGGGGTTCCGCACGTATGGACGCGGCCCCGGAACTCTTCAGGAATGGTATCACGCACCGGGGACGCGTGAACGTGCCGTTGCGCCCGACTACACGGTTGATTCCCGCACCCTGTACGCCCTCGTGCTCGATGCCACGCTGCCCAACGGCCTCGCCGTGAAACGCGAAATGGAGCTGCGGCCCGCGTCGCCGGAGTTCATTGTCACGCTCACTCTGACGAACACGGGCCAGGAACCCATCGTGCCCAACATCAAGATCCACCCCGAATTCGCCCTGGATGGCGCGTCGCCCCCCGAGCTCTGGATTGAGAAGAATGACCGGTGGACGGCCCTTCAGGGGAGCGCCCTCAATCCCGAACCCGTGGGCGGAGAATACCTCGAACCCTTTGACGGCAATTCGTGGGCGTACCGCCTCCCCGACCGGGGCCTCACGCTCATCAACCAGTTCATCTCGTACCAGGTCGGGGGGCTGTTCTACTTCTACAACACGCTCGACTCCGCCCGCCATGTCAACCTCGAGCTCATTCCGAAGCAGGATCCGCTCGAACCCGGCAAGAGCCGTCAGCTCAAGTCCACGTATTCAACCACGGCGAAACGGCCGTCCTGAGAGGCGGGCGCCCACTGCGGCGCGCCGGATCATCCGTTCGCGGCGCGGTAGAGCTCGTTGACCTTTGCCCAATCCACGACGTTCCACCAGGCGTCGATGTACTCGGGCCGCTTGTTCTGATACTTGAGGTAATAGGCGTGTTCCCAGACGTCGAGGCCAAGCAGGGGAACCTGTCCATCCATGAGGGGCGAATCCTGGTTGGCGGTGCTGAGTACCTGGAGCTTGCCGCTGCTGTTGAGCGTCAGCCAGGCCCACCCGCTGCCGAAACGGTTCGCCGCCGCATCGGCAAATTTCTCTTTGAACGCCGCGAACCCGCCGAGTTCCGCATCGAGCGCGCCCGCCAGCGCGCCTACGGGGTCGCCGCCTTTGCCGGGGCCCATGATCTGCCAGAAGAGGGTATGATTGGCATGGCCGCCGCCGTGGTTGATGACCGCCTGGCGTTTGGCCTCGGGCACCGTCTTGATGTTGCGGAGGATCTCTTCCACGGACTTGCCGTCGAATCCCTTTACTCCTTCGAGGGCGGCATTGAGCTTGGCCACGTATCCCGCGTGGTGCCTGGTGTGATGAATCTCCATGGTGCGCGCGTCGATATGGGGCTCGAGCGCATCGTAGGCGTAGGGCAGTTCAGGTAATTGAAACGCCATGTCCAGCTCCTTCATTTTCGGTTCTGTCGCATCGTGCGCGCCGTGTCCCGGCCGCATTGGAGAGATAACACCCATACGGCCGCGATTGTTTCCGGCACGGGCGCGCTTGCACCCCGGACACGACGCGCGTAAACTGCCGACCGCAACCATAGGAGGTCGCTATCACATGGCTGAATGGGTGCGCGTCTTTGCTCTCGAAGAGTTTCCGCCGGGGTCACAGCGGGAAGTCGAATGCGGAATGGGGGAGCCGGTCGCGCTTTTCAACGTCGCCGGAAAAATCTACGCCATCAGCGGCCTGTGTCCTCACGAGGGCGGACCGCTCGCGGAAGGATACGTGGAAGACGGCAGCGTGTACTGCCCCTGGCACGCGTGGCGTTTCTCGCTCGAGCCCAGCACCGAGCCCCCCAACGAGTTGATTCGCTATTACCGCACCGAGATCCGGGACGGCGCGCTCTATGTGGCCGCGCCCGCGTGAGGGCCGGTTCCACAATCCCGGCCGGTTCCCGGTATAATTGCGGGAACGAGCGTTCAGGGCGACTATGGACATGACTGCAGATAACAGACAGCGGCAGGAATCCGTGGAGATCACCCGCGACCTCCTGATTCGCTACGACCGGCCGGGGCCGCGCTACACCAGCTACCCCACGGTGCCGTCGTGGTCGGCCGCCTTCACGGCCGCGGAATACCGCGCCTGTCTGGAACGCGCGGCCTTGAAGGCCGGCGAGCCGCTCTCGCTGTACGTGCACATTCCGTTCTGCCGGAAGCGCTGTGCGTTTTGCGGGTGCAATTCCATCGCGACCGAAAAACTCGACGTAGCGGACAAGTACCTGGACCACGTCGAACTCGAACTCGAGATGCTGGCCGGCCTGTTAACGGCGACCCGGCCGCTCAAACAAATACACTGGGGCGGCGGCACCCCGACGTATCTGAGCACCGTGCAGATCGCGCGCCTGTTCAGGGCCGTCGCGCACCGCTTCGAGATCCCGAAGGATGCGGAAATCGCGAT
>JAAYAQ010000366.1 GCA_012719295.1 Candidatus Hydrogenedentota bacterium
CTTCGAGCAGCGCGCCGGCACTTTCAATCAGTTGGTTCACACCAAAAAGCTGGTAATGGAAGCCGGGCATGTTTGTGAATGCGTCTCGCGCGGCGCACGCCTCATCATAGGCCATCTGCAATGCGTTGCGACAGGCATCGGTGCCGCGATCGAAATAGTCAAAATAGGCAAAAATCAGCCGCACATATCCGAGATTGGTTGCGATCAGATTGCGGGTCATATCGAGGCGTTCGGCGATTTCGGCAGCCAGGGCCGCATCCTGGATCCGGCCCTGAACATCCGCATACCGCTGCCGCATGTCACCGGCAACCGCGAGGCCGTGTTCGATGTCCTCGAGGGTCTTGACGCGCCAGGGGTTGCAGCGGAGGTAGATCTTCCGCATGAATTCGAGATGCGCCCTGCCCCCGTCAATGGCAGGGTATCCCTCGACGGGAAACTCGCCGACGCGCATGTGCAGGAACGAGTTGAACTGGCCGTAGGAGATGGGGCCGATGTGCAGACCGTACTGGTAAGCGCTGGGCGAGAGCAGGTAGATCCCGGCCATGTCCTCCGCGGCCTCGGGGCCGAAATGGATGGCGCAGAAATCGCGCGCGATGGCCTCGATGTCGTCGTACGGGTCCCACATGAGCCGGTAGAGCACGTATGCATAGGCGCCGAGGGTATCCCATCCGCGCGCCGAGTATGGGGCGAGCGATGCGGCGCCGCGCAGGTTGGAGTGCTCCGGCAACAGGAGGTACTGGAGCCCGTTCTGAAAGTACTGGCCCGAGAAGGTGGGAAACAGGTGACTTTTCCCGCCTTCGTAGTAGTTCATCGTTTCAAAGCAGACCATCGTGTCATGCGGGGTCTGGTTGAAGGTTTCGTTGTAGGGCTGATACCACCAGCGGTCGCCCGCGGTGATTTTCGGAACGAGATAGAGATTGTCGCGCGGCACGGCGTCCGTAAAGATCTCTCGGAAGACGGCGGGCTGGTAGTGCTGTTCGTGCATGACCAGGCCCCACGTGAAATGGAAGTAGGTTTTGTTGAACTCCCCCGCGACCACCTCGTGCACTTTCTGAACGAATTGGCTGAAGCGCTGGGTGTAGCTGGCCGCGCATGCCGGATTCTCGTGGAGCAGATCGTACGCGGCGTAATCGTCCCAGAACCCGGAGATGTCGTCGTTGCAGATCTCGACGCCGTCCAGTTCCGGCAGGGCCGCAAAGAGTTTCCGGTACTTGTCCTGCACCGCATCCCACAGTTTCGGATCGCAGGGGTCGAGGGACGCGCCGTGTTTTTCGAGAAGGGAGGGATGATAGGTGAAGTCGTTCGAGAAACTGAAATACTTCATGTGCAATGCGTGGGCGTAGTTGATGAGTTCGCGTGTCTGTTCGCGGTGCGCGGCATTGGCCGTGTTTTCCGGCTCCGCGTCCCACGGGACGAGATCGAGCACATTGGGACCGGCGACCCAGTTGAACGAGCCGCGCAAGGCATTGTGGAGTTCTTCCTTTGAGCGTCCGCCGGGGCCGGAGCGCCCCCAGGCGGCGCCCATGCGGAGGGCCATTGCCGGAACGCGGGTGGCGTTCAAATCCGGCAGCACGCGGTGCACGCGAAGCCGGTCCCATAGCCAATACACGCCGTAGACATCGCCGGGCACGGCGCCTCCGGCGACGGCGAGGAGCTTCCGTCCTTCGTGCGCGACGGTCTGGAGGGCGTAGCCCTGTTCGTCCGGGGGAGCGGCCACGGTCAGGACGCCCGAGTCCGTCAGGGCCTTTGTCTGCGCGTTGCGGGCGGCGCTGCCCACCAGGATGAGGTTTCCGGACGGCAGGGTTGCGTCGTCGTTGACCGAGAAGGTGTGTCCGAATGCCGTTCCCGCGTTCACGAGGTCCTCAAGCGCCAGGGCCATCGCCGGATCCGCCGCCAGGGACGGCGGCAGGAGCACGGTCCACTCTTCGGCCAGGGCGTTCCCCGCCAGTACCAGACACAGGCTCAGGAGCGAGGCGCCACGGAACGCAATCGTCTTTGTCACAAATCTGATCCTCACTTTGTCTGCACTTCCGGCAGCTCGCTTCGGTTCACGCCGAAACCCAAAGGCGAGGCAGAGTTACAGGCCGAATGGATGGCCCGGGATTGAGAGGCTTTTGCCGCACCTTCGAGATTGTGCCAGTATGCCAGAAGAAGGTGAGCCATGCAAAATTCACAGCCACAGTTCCGGGTCTCACGGGCTGCAGAGCCCCATCGCCCGGTTTTTGAATTCTCCGTTCCCGCCTGTTGCGAGCCCGGCGACATGGGAGAACAGGGCAGCCAGCGGGACCGGAAACTCGCCCACGGCCGGAAGGGACTGTGATACCATGGAATTGCTCCGGCGGCATGGGAAAAGAGGGACGTGGGGCGCGTCGGGAGCAGTTCGCCTGATGGCAGGACAGGCTGGCCCGCGATTGCGGACCGAGGGAGGGGCTCAGGCAATGAAGTGGGAATTGCTTCGTATGCTCGTGGTGTTGATCGCGGCGGGCTCGGGGGCTGCGGATGCCGCGTCACGTGACCCCGCAGCATTGGCTGCACACCTTCAGGAATCGGCTGGAACAAGGGCCGGGGTTTGTGTGGTGATTGGCCGCGGCGAACCGGATATCGGCCCGGCCATCGCCCGGCAGGGCGGTTTTGTTGTACACCTGCTCGACTCGGAACCGGAAACCATCTCTCTGGCGCGCGCCGCGGCCGAGGCGCAGCGCCTGTATCTTCCCCGGTTCGTCGCCGAGCACGCCACCGTAGAGCAACTGCCCCATGGCGACAACGTGGTGGATCTCCTGGTAGCGATCAACCCCTCGGAGCAAATGCTTTCCCAACTGGCCGCGCCGGAGATACTGCGCGTGCTGAGACCGCAGGGCGTGGCCCTGGTGGGGTTTACCGGGGCAACGGGGCCGGAGTCCAGCCGCCTGAAGCAATGGGCGGAGGCAGGCGGTCTGGATGCGGCAGAGCTGCAGAACGACGCATTCGGGGTCTGGCTCAGGCTCTCGAAACCGCCGCTCGCCGGCGCGGATGACTGGAGTCACTGGGAACACAGCCCGAACAACAACCCCGTGTCCGCCGACACGGCGATCACCGCGCCGTATATGACGCAGTGGATGGGAGAACCGTATTACATCACAATGCCCGCCATTACTACCGCGGCGGGCGGGCGCACGTTTCTGGCCATGGGACACATCGCCCACCACGAACGCGAGGAGTCCTGGCTGAACACGGTGCTGGCGCGCAACGGCTACAACGGCGCGGAACTGTGGCGCCGCCGCCTGCCGGACGGGTATCTGGTCCACCGCTCGGCCTTTATCGCCACCGATGACGTGTTCTACATGATCGACCTGGACGGCAACGGTTGCCTGTTGCTGGACCCGGAGACGGGCAAGGAACAACGCGAGATTCGCATTCCGGATCTGGCTGGCGAATGGAAATGGATGGCGCTCCAGGACGGCACGCTCTTCGTGCTGGCCGGTGACGAGGCGGACCCGGCAGAGACCACGATCGTGCGGAGCAAGCGGGACCATTGGAGCTGGGGGGAACTGAGCCCGGGATACTACGCCCCGCGGATCCCGTGGGGTTTCGGGACGACCCTTGCGGCCTATGACCTTCAGCAAGACCGCGTGCGGTGGGTGTATACCGAAGACGCGCCGATAGATTCCCGCGCCATGGCGCTTGGTGACGAGGGTGTGTTTTTCTATGCGCCCGACGCCCGCCTGGGCCGGCTGGATACGAAAACAGGCCAACCGCTCTGGGTCAACGACGATCCGGCGGTTCGGGCGCTGATTGAAGAAGAGGGCGTCGGCCTTTCCTCGACCCCGGGCTTCCGCACGACGGTGTTCTGCCTCTATACGCCCCAGAGCCTGATCTACGCGGCGCAAACGCGACTGAACGTTGTGGCCGTTTCCCCGGCAGACGGGCAGCTTTTATGGCACCGGCAGAAAACCTCCAGCAACCCCAATACACTGTACGTGCCCGGTGTTCTAGCGTCATCGGAACCGGCCGGGGCGGGCCGTCTGCTGGCCGGGATCGGCCCCGAGGGGAGTACCCTCGTTATGAATCCGCTGACCGGCGAGATCCTGGAGGACCTGAATTTCGCAAAACGGTCCTGTGCCCGGCTCACGGCCACCGCGGACTCCTTCTTCTGCCGGGGAATGCCCGAAGGGGTGACCCGGTACGATCGCATCCACGGGAAAGTGCTTTTCAACGGGGCGCTGCGTCCCGCCTGCAACGACGGGGTGATTGCCGCCAACGGCCTGCTGTACATCGGCCCGTGGACCTGCGACTGCAACCTGACGATCATGGGAACGGTGGCGATGTGTTCCGCGCACGATTGCGAGCCGGAGGCGGAAGGGCGTTTCGAACCGGGACCCGGCGGAATGACGAATGTCGCGCACCTGGAAATCTCCCCGAACGACTGGCCGGTGTACCGCGGGAACAATGCGCACAGCGGGAGCACCGGCGTGGGAATCTCGGGTGAATTCTGGCGACTCTGGACGTATCGCCCGGAACATGCCTTCCACCCGACCGCCCTGACGTCGGCGGGGCCATACCTCTTCTTTGCGGGGAGCGACGGCAAGGTGCGCGCGCTCGACGGGCAAACGGGCGCGCAGGTCTGGAGCTATCAGACCGGCGGGCCGGTGATGCAGCCGCCCACCCTCTGGAACGGCCGCGCCTACGTGGGGTCGGCAGACGGGTATGTCTACGCCCTTGAGGCAACGACGGGGCGGCTCCTGTGGCGCTTTCGCGCGGCGCCCGGGGAACGCCGCATCATGGTGCATGGGGCGCTCTGTTCCACGTGGCCGGTCAACAGCGGCGTGCTCGTGGAAGACGGCGTCGTCTATGCCGCCGCCGGCATTGTGGACTATGACGGCACGTTCGTGTACGCGCTTGACGCGGTTACCGGCGCGCTCAAATGGGCCAACACCACGTCGGGGCATATCGATCCGGAGCTTCGCAAGGGGGTATCCGCGCAGGGAGGGCTGACCATCGCCGCGGGCCGGTTGTGGATGGCTGGCGGTAATGTCATTTCGCCCGCCTCGTACGATCTCGCGACGGGCCAATACCTGGGACCGGACGCCGGGGACGGGTCTCCGCGCTCGAACCGCGGCGAAGAAATCGGCGTGTTTCAGGACGAGTTCCTTGTGGTTGGCGGACGTCTCCGGTATTCCGCACGGGAAAACGTGGTGAATCCGGGGAGTTTTCAGTTTTGCCGCCTTGAGTCCGCGGTCTCCGCACAAGGTTCGGAGACATTGTGCGCGGGCCGGATTCCCCCGGCGTGGGACCGGGAACACGTGCTCGCCGTGGATGGCCCCTTTACCCAGCTCCGGTATTGTCGCACGGACGGTGTGGCCGGATCGCTGCGACAGGGTCCCCCGTTCCGCGCGCCCCGTTCGGTTGCCGTCGAAGGGATTCCGCCGGATTCCGATGTCGTGGCGCTGGCGTTGGGACACGGCGCCGGACTGGCGGCGTACCGGATGGCGCAGCCCGGGGTCCTGGCGCCGCGGTGGCGTATCTGCCTGATTGCGCTTCCCGAGGCGGCCGTAACGTGGCAAGAGGATCTTCCCGCCGGGGCGCTGGCCAGCGGATTGTTGATCGACCGCGAAGGCCGGGCGGTGGTCATGCTTGAGGACGGCCGTGTCGAGTGTTTTGGCGGAGAAGATACGATGCGCGCCCATATTGACGCCCTGGCCGGCGCCGCGGTTCAGGGTTCGGAGAACCGGGAAGAAGCCGTGAAGGCGCTGATTGGTCTGCTTGAAAACGCGCAAGGCTCGAACAGCCGCGAATGGGTGATGAGCGCGTTGGAGAAGGCCGGCGTGGATGTGGCCCGGCCGGCGCGGAAATCCGGCCACATCACGCGGTGGCGCCTGATGGGCCCCGTCCCGTGGGACGGACGGGAGAACCCCCTGGACAAAGTGTACGCCGGCGAGCCCGATGTAGACATCACCAGACCGGTCACGCTTGGCAGGAAGACATTGACCTGGCGCGAGTACGTTACCGAACTTCCGAACGGTGAAGTGGATCTCGTCCGTATCTATGGCTCCCGCGAGTTCGAGGCGCTCTATGCCTATGCCGAAGTCGACCTGTCCGGGTATGCCGGACAGGACGTATTGCTCCGAATCGGCAGCAACGACGGTTACAAGTGCTGGTTCAACGGACAGGAGGCCGGTCGTTTCGACGGCGGACGTTCGTACCGTCCCGGCCAGGACTCGATCACGGTGCGCGCCCGGGCGGGAATCAACACCGTTCTGTTGAAGGTAACTCAATTGGGCGGCGCCTGGGGCTTTGGTGTGCGGCTTACCACGGCGGAGGGCGTCCCGATCAATCTTGCGGAGGCGGTGCATTGACTGCTCGCGCCCGGCGGAGCAGGAGGCGATCCATGGGGTACGATTTGCAGACAGCGGAATGCGCGGAGGATTATCGCAGGCGATGAAGAGCCTATCGAGACTGTGTTGGACCCTGGCCGTGACCGGAATCGCGGCGGTACCCGCCGGGGCCTGTAATGAGGGCAGCGTGCGCGATGCGGCGCTCCAAAGCGCTCGCGACGTTCACCGCCTCTGCGTCATCGCGAATGCCGAAGACGAACACGCCGCACAGATCTGTGCCCGGCTGCAAGCCTGGCTGGACGGTTTTGACAACGGACTGAACATCCGGCTTGAACGCATAAACGCGGACGACCCGTCCCTGCTCTGGCCGTCCCTGGGGATTCCATCCGCCCCGGCCGCCATGCCGGTGGTCGCGCTGGTGGGCATGTCGCCGGCCACGCACCTTCCGTTTGTCATTGACCACTGGGAACCCGAACCCACCGGGGACGCTCTCGCCGTCCTGGCAACATCGCCGGCCCGCGAAGCCATCCTGCGCGAAACCGCGCATTCGTGGGCGGTGCTCGTGTATTCGTCCGCATCCGGAACGGAGGACGGCGCGCTGGCAGGCCTGCTGAATCGCGTTGCCGAGAAATGGGCCCGGGAGCATCCTCTGGACCTTGGGCTCGTCCGGCTGAACCGCAGCGATCCCCGCGAACGGCTGCTCTGCGCGTTCACGGGAATTGCGCCGGACACGCCGGACTGGGTGGGCGTGGTCTTCGGCCGGGGAAAGCTCATGGCGCCGCCGCTGGAGGGAGCGGAGATCACGGAACCCAACCTGGCGAAGCTGGTCGAAGGCCTGTCCGTGCCCTGCACCTGCCTGCAGTATTCGCTTTCATTCGGGCTGGATATCCCCATGGCGTGGGACAGCGCGTTTGATCCCCCGGCCATCGCGGTTCCGCCGGGCGCGAGTTTTGCCGCGGCGCCGTTCGAAGAACGCGTGATGACGCTCCAGGAGGAGGTCAAGGACGACAGTTCATTGCTGTACCTGGCGCTGCTCCCGCTAATGGGTCTGGCCGTGGTGGCTGCGGGCGCGTCCGTGGTGCTGGTGCTGCGGCGCCGCGGCTCGCGCGCGCATTTCCTCGAGGAGTAATGCGGAATCGGTCACGGCTCGCATGGGCTCCGGCCGCGCCGTTCAACCGCCCGGCGGGGCCTCTTGCTGCCGATCCTTCTCCGGGGTGAACATGCGGAAACAGGGCGCGGAAGACTCCATGACCCGCACGGCTTCCTCCAATTTCCCCTGGCCGTAGAGCGTGTCGATACGGGAGAGGGTGCGCCGCAGGTCCCAGGCCGTCTGCGAGGTTGGTTGGGCGGCGCGTTTTTCGGCATCGAGCTGCCGGAGGTCATCGACCGGAAACTCCGCCAGAACCTGCGCCGCGACCCCCGACCACCAGGTGTAGAAATCGCCGTACTGGAGTTCCCGGAGAACATCTTGCGCGTAGCGCTGAACGTTGGAAGGGGTCCCGTTTGCCGCTTCGGCAAGCCCGGGCTCGGGCGAGAACGGGCGCAACGCAGCCATCGCCTCCATAAAACGCCGGTTGGCGGCCACAGCTTCAGGGAGAATGGTCTCGGTATACCGCGTGCTCAGGTCCTGGACGTTCCAGGGCAAGTCTTCGACGCGCTCGTCAGTCACGCTCACCACGCGGCGCCAGTCGCCAAAGTCGTACTCCCACCGGTCGAAATAGCCGTTGGCGTCGGTGTCGAACATGCGGATCTCGCCGATATTTCCCAGTCCCGCGAAATGCCCCACCTGGAGCCAGCCCTCGCCGGCATGCTTGAGATGAATGCGGCGGTCGACGCTGCTGTAGTAAAGCTCGCGTTTCTCCGCCGGTATGGCGCTGTACTCGCGGCGCACGTTCCATCGCTGGTTCGGGCCGCCGGTGTTTTCCATGAACCGCCGTTCCCAGGTCCAGAACACCCCCTCCCAGCGAAAATCCTGCTCCCGGTGTTCTCCGTAGCCGATGGCGATGGTGTCGTCGGCGTGTTCGTGCCAACTGAACCCGGTTTCCCGCGCGGCATAGGCATCGCAGATGCCGCGCAGGTCTTTCCAGGGGGTCACGACCGTGACCTGCGGTGGACGGCGCTTCGGGTTGAAATGGTCCATGCCCGGGTAGTCGTACAGGGCGGCCCCGACCAGATTGAAACCGAAATCGTAATGGAGCGGGGCGGCAGCGGAACTGCCCCCGTCCACGTCAAAACCGTACCGGACGTTCACGATGCCCATGCGGGCATGGGCCGGTCCCCACGGCGCGGCAAAATGGGTATAATCGTTGGCGTAGTCGGGGTCGACACCGGGGTCGTAGGACAATGGAACGGCGCTGCACCGGACCACGACCTCGCTGTAGCCGTCGGCATCGGTGTCGTAGAACGCGAACGGGCATTCCGAGATCGGCGACCAGGTCCCCGAATCCGTGTTCAGCTTGTTCATATAGACCATGCTGTCGCCGTATGCGTCGCTTTCGAAGAAACTCGGCCCGCCATACTCATAGCCGCTGAGGCTCCACATGGAATCGTCGTCATCCAGGTCCATGCCGAACCAGCAGTAGCGGAGCTCGCCGTCGACAAAGTAGCGGATGTCCATTTCGTCGGGGTCGTTGTCGCCGTCGTCGTCGATGTAGTCGACCATGCGGTCCACGGCGCCATCGCGGTTGTAGTCCGCAACATAACAATCAGAGTCCCGGTCGCCGCCATTCGCGAGACTGCCGTCTTCGTCGTCATCAAGCACGCACACGACAGCGTCGCGGGCGCGGCCGCCGCGGTCCGAGAACGTTTCGCGCCGCACGAGAATGCGGCCGTCGTCGGTGAGGAAGGACTCCCCCACTTCCAGGGCAGTTGCTTTGCTCCACCATGGCTTGGTGTCGAGTCGCAAGCCGCCGGTTGCCGTCAAGGCCGTCTCCCCCATCCACCACGGTCCCTGCGTCTCCTGCCCGAGACGCACTGGAGCCGGTTCGACGGCCGACAGCGCGGCTGCCGCCACGACGAGGGTCAGTGCGGAAAGATTGAGCATACCCGGCATGGTATTTGATTCCCTTCCTGAAAGTCCATGCGCGGCTCGGGCGCGCCGGCCGCCCCCTGGGGAGAGCGCTCACGAAACCAGGGAGTTGAGGTACTCTTCGAGGTTGGTGTAGCCATCGCCATCGGCATCCTGTGCGCCATCCCGGTCATTGTGCGGATCCAGCCTGCGCTTGCGCTCCCAGGGGTCGGGCAGGCCGTCGTGGTCGGAATCGACGGGCGCTGGAGACGTTTTCAAAACCGGCCAGCCGCCCACGGCCGCTTGAGAATCGATGAGGCCCTTTCCTCCACCGCCGTAGGTCTCGCCGTAGCAGGCCGTGCCGGTGCGAATTTCACGGACGATCCGTTGATCGACGGCGTCGCGCCGGAAGGAACAGCCCGCATCCCCCAGCGCGCTCCGGAAAGCCTTTCGGGCCGAATCCGTTCTTACAGGAGCCGCCGTGAAAGGCGCGTGCACGCGGAGCGTCTCTTCGTTGGCCTCGCCGTCAGGGGCATAGTCGATGCCGCCGGCCCAGTTTTCGCTTGTGATGCCGGGAAAGCCCCAAACGAAATTGCCGTCACAATACATGACACCTCGGGGGTCCTTTTGGAGAAAGATGCGATCCCGAACGCTGATGGTCGTCGCGGGACCGTATTTGAGGTAGTTATTGACCCAGTTCCGCGGCCACATCTCGCCGCCATAGGCGCTGTTGAATCCCCAGTTGTAGATGACGTTGTTTCGAAAGTCCAGCAGGCCGGAGTCCTTGTTGCCGGAGGCCCGGGGGTTACGGCTGCTGTGATGGGCCAGGATGTTGTGGTGGAATGAGCCTCCCGGTCCGCCCCAGAGTCCGCCGTAACCGTGGGCGCCCTTCTTGTGCAGCGATTTGGTGAGGCTTTCGGTAACCATGCACCACTGGACGGTGAGATTGGAGGCCTTGTTGATGGAGAGGGTTTCGTCGACGCCCCAGCTCACGGAGCAGTGGTCGATGATGATATGGTCGCCCGACCCGCCCAGGGCATCCTGTTCTTCGCGCATTTCGTCGCCCGGACGCACGCGGAGGTACCGGACGATGAGGTGCTGCGTGTCGAAGCTGAACTGGTAGTTTTTCAGGCAGATGCCGTCGCCGGGGGCGGTCTGACCAGCGATGGTGATGAACGGATGCTCAATCTCGAGTTCTGATTTGAGCTCGATAGTGCCCGAGAGACGAAACACGACCGTGCGCGGGCCTTCGGCCTCGCAGGCCTCGCGAAGACTCCCCGGACCGCTGTCATTCAGATTGGTGACTTCGAACACCTTGCCGCCCCGTCCGCCGATGGTGTATTTGCCAAATCCTTCCGCCCCCGGGAACGCGGGGGCGCGGTCCGGCCTCAGGTTCTTGAGCATGACCGTGCCGGCGCGGGTATCGTGGACCAGCTCTCCCCTCCACCCGTCCGGCAGGCGCAGTTCGGAGAAACGGCCCTCCAGGGCGGTCACGCCCGGCCCCACCAGCATCAGCTCGCTGTTCTCGTGGGGGTCGATGCGGCCGGCAAACCGCACGTTCGCCGCGCCTTGCAGCCGCCATTTTCCGCGCTGGATCGGATTCAGTACGCGATCGTGCGTGACGTCGAACCGGGTGTCCGGACCGGTCGTACGCCATACTGCATCGCCGGGGACCGGCGGCAACCGGTCCACCGTGCAAAGACTGTTCAGATACTCCTCGAGGTTCGTGTACCCATCACGGTCGCGATCATCATTGCCGTCAGATGCGCAGTCCGGGTCGAGCCGCCGCGACGTCTCCCATGCGTCCGGCATTCCATCGCGGTCCGTGTCCACGGGTGCGGGGGCCGTGTTGAGCGCCGGCCAGCCTCCCACCTCATCCTGCGAGTCGATGAGGCGGCCCTGACCGTTTCGCACATGCTCGACAACGCGGAGATCGACGGCGTCCCGGCGCAACGCCGCGCCCGCCCTGGCCAGCACCAGTTCATAGGCCTCCGCGGCGGACTGCGTCTCGGGGGCGTAGTCGCCGATTTCGAACGGCTGCGCGACCCGCCAGTCGTCGAGTGTTCCGTCGTAGCGATACTTGCCCTGGCCCAGCCATCGCGTGAAATCGACGGCGGCATAGTTGTCGCGGGTGAAGTCGTCCCGGCCTTCGAACACATTACCGGCCATGTATCCGTGGGCCTGTTTCGGCACGAGGGTTTTCATCGCGATGGGCAGGGCGGCGGTATCGGTTTCGGGCCCCGGTTTGAAGTAGTTATTGATGAGATTGGTCTGGCTGTCGGTCACGTTGGCGGCGCCGGACCAGTTGTAGTTGACATTGTTGCGGAAATCGACGATGACCTCGGGCATTCTCTCGTTGCCGCCAATGGTGGGATGGCGGTCGCGGCTCGTTGAAAACAGGGTATGGTGAATGCTGATGTTGCTGCGGGGCTGCCGGAACGACGCGCACATGGCATGCGGTCCCTTGGGATGGATGCTGTTGTTCAACGCCTCGCTGAGAATACACCACTGCATGGTGTAGTTCGTGCACCCGCGCATATCCTGATTGCCGTCGATGCCCCAGCTCAGGGAGCAGTGGTCGATGATCACGTTATCGGAATAATCGACCGTCATCACATCCGGGCCGGAGGGCGGCTTGTTCTTGTCTCCCAATCGCAGGCGGAGATACCGGACCACGATGTCGCGGCAGGATGTGAGCTGAAGGCCGTGGTCCTTGATTGTAATGCCGTCACCCGGGGCGGTCTGGCCCGCCAGGGTCATACCGGCTTTGTTCTCGATACGCAGCGGCGATTGGAGTTCGATGGCGCCGGCGACCTCAAAGACAATCGTCCTCGGGCCCGTTGCGGTCGCCACGCCTTCCCGCAGCGAACCGGGCCCGGAGTCGGCCAGGGTAGTCACATGATAGACGTCGCCGCCCCGCCCGCCCGTTGTCCATTTCCCGAATCCTTCCGCGCCGGGAAACGCCGGGACCGGACCATGGCTGGGAACGAGTGCCGCCTTGAGAGGCAGTTCCGTGCGCGCGACGGCCTCTGCGAACAGGCGCGCGACCGCCCGCGCTCCCTGTTCCCGCAGATGGGTGTTGTCGGCAAGGCCTTCCGGATAGTTCGGAAACGCTCCCTCGGGCAGGTTCATGAACAGGAGACTGGTCTGTTCCCGGCCGAGACGTTCAAAGAACCTCCCGGTCAAGGCGTGCAAATCGATCAGGGGGGCCTCCATCTCCCTGGCGACGTCGCGGGCCGCCTGAGGATACCCGCCCAGGGTGTCTGTGATTGCCGTGTCGTCAGTCCAGGCATTTCTGTGGATGGACGTCAGCACGATGGGGATGGCCCCGCGCGCCCGCGCATCCTGAATGTAGGTCTTCAGGTAATGCCGATAGGTGGTGCCGGGATCGGTGTATCGCGCCGGATCCTCCACTTTCGCATCGTTGTGTCCGAACTGAATCAGGACGTAATCTCCGCGGCACAACTGGTCAACTAGGTCTCCCCAGGCGCCTTCTTCCAGGAAGCTCCTGGCGCTGCGCCCGCTTCGCGCCCGGTTTTCGACCTGAAGGGTTTCGGGATCGAGGAATTCCTGCAGCAGTTGGGCCCAGCCCGTCAAAGGGTATCGGTCCGGAGGATAGGATGCGGCTGTAGAATCCCCGATTACGTAGAGCTTCTGGGCGGCGCAGGAATCGGTCTGCAGACCGCACAGCCCCCAGAGCAAGAACATTGAAACGAATGCAACGCGAAATCTGTCCGGCGAGGCAATACGTGACATCGGCGAATCCTTGCAGGTTAGAGCTTTGGACGCAGGGCGCCGGCATCCGCGCGGCGGCCGGGGGCCTATTGTAACCGAAGTGGGCGTCCGTGGTCGTGTTTGTCGCAATATGGGTTCATCTTCTGTTTGTGTATTATATGGAGCCGGCAGCACAGGCTCGCGGCACGTTGCGCGAAGGCTGACGTTGCGCCCTGGCAGAGAACAATGGACAGCGCCCGGCCGGCGCCGGGAATAACCGCAATACTGTAAGGAGTGGACGAAATGAATACTGCTGAGCCGAATCCAGGATGCACGCGCCGTAATCTGATCCAATGCGGGGTTGCCGCGGCGACCGTTTCGGCATTGTCCGGGGCCGCGGCGCGCGCGCACGCGTCCGAAGCAGCGCCTGACGCTCCCCTCGCTCAGGACGACGTGATCCTGTTTCAGGGAGACTCGATCACGGACGCGGGGCGGGACAAGAATATTGCCGCCGCCAACGACTTTCGCGCGCTGGGCCAGGGGTATGCGAACATGATCGCGTCGGCCCTGCTGGGCAAACACGCGGCGCTGCGGCTGCAGTGTTACAGCCGGGGGATCAGCGGCAACAAGGTGCCCGACCTCCAGGCTCGCTGGCAGACCGATACGGTCGACCTGAAACCCGCGGTGTTGAGCATTCTCATCGGGGTCAACGATCTCTGGCACAAACTGGCGGGGAACTACGACGGCACCGTAGCGGACTATGAGCAGGGATTTGCGAAACTCCTGGCCGATACGCGCGCAGCGCTACCCAGGACCCGGCTGGTGATCTGTGAACCCTTCGTGCTGAAGTGCGGAGCGGTGAACGAAGAGTGGTTTCCGGAGTTCACCGACCGGCGGGCGGTGGCCAAACGGGTCGCGGAGGCGGCCGGAGCCACATGGGTGCCGTTCCAGACCATGTTCGACGGAGCGATTAATGAGCTGATGCCTCCGGCCTATTGGGCGGGCGACGGGGTCCACCCCACCATGGCCGGCCATGCGCTGATGGCGAAGACGTGGCTGGATGTGACTAGACTCGGGTGAGCCGCGCGTCACAGGGGCCGGGTTATGGCATCCCTGAACCGGCGCCCGTAATCCGCCCAACGCCGATCTTCGTGTTCTGCAGACGGCGGGATGCTCATCCCCAGCGCGTGAGGGGGTGGGAACGGTCGGCCAGGGGCAGGGCCACGCGCCCGCCCTGGACGCACGATTCAAACACGGCCTGGATCATCTCCCACGACGCGAGACCGTCGTGAATGCTGAACGCCGGTCGACGGTCCTCCTCGATGGCGGCAATGAGGTCGTCCGTGATGATCTTGTTGCGTTCGCGCTGGAGATCCTTCATCTCAACGACGGGGGCATCGGGAAGCGGGGCCCAGTGGGCGGCGTCTTTTCCGGGCGCCCAGGACGGGTCGCCGAACCAGTGGACGCTCGCATTGTTGTCGCCTGGAAGGACGCGGACAGACACGATGCCGCGGCTCCCGTGAAGGTCGAGGCCGAAACGGCCGCCGTTTCCATCGGGGTTCTTCATGGAATCGAAGTACCCGGCGGCGCCGTCCTGGAACCCGTACATGGCGTGAATACGGTCGCCCACGACGGGCCCGAGCGGCTCGGTGGCCTCACGCACATCGGCCGGGCCGGCCGGTCGGCCGTCGACGGTGACATCGGCGGCGCACCAGGCGGGCGAACCGCCCATGAAGAAGCGCATCAGATCGAGCACATGCGTGCCGAGCACGATGAGGTCTTCGCCCCCGGCGCGGTGGTCCTCCTTGCCGCGTCCGCGGACCTCGAGGAGTGTGCCGATGAGTCCCTGTTCGCAGACCAGCCTCTTCGCATGCTGTACCTGGGGCATGCCCCGGAAATTGTAGGCGATGGCCCATTTCAGGTTTTTGGCTTCGACCGCGGCGACCATTTCGTCGCCGCTTGCCAGCCCGTCGCAGAAGGGTTTCTCGATGAAGCCATGGGCGCCGGCCCCGGCGCATGCCAGGAGATACTCGCGGTGTTTTACGGTGCACCGGGGTCCGATCGCGACCAGGTCGGGCCGTTCTTTTTCGAGCATCTCGCGATAATCGGCGTAGGTGCGTTCCACGCCGACTTCACTTGCACGCTGCGCCCTGCCGGCCTCATCCGGATCCGCCAGGGCGACGGTGGCCACGTCGTCCCGCAACGCAAACGCGTACTGGATGGAGTGGCCATAGCCGCCCAGGGCTGTGTCGCCGATGATACAGGCTTTGTACTTCTTCCCCGACGCCGCGCGTGCGGATGCAGCCGCGACCATGACGGACGATGCCGCGATGAACTGACGGCGGTTGAGACGCATTTCCGGTCCTCCGTATTTTTGAGCCCTGCTTCCGGCAGGATAGGCACGTCGTGGAGCGGCGTCAAGCGAACGCTTCGTGAATTGTAACGGCGCGGCGCTTCCGCCTCCCCTGACGTGCTCGGGCGGAGTGCCCGCCGCCGCGCTCAGTCTGAGAACCCGGACGGCGTCCGTCTCGTGTACCCCCAGGCATCGAGCGCAAACCCCCAGTGCTGATCCACTTTCTCCAGGTCGGCGGAGGTAAACGGGAAGTCGTTTTTCCGGTACTCGGCCTGGGTCTGCAGGTATCGTTCGACATGCGGCCGCGCTTCATCCCACCGCGACAAACCGAGTTCTTGATAGATCGCAGCCATGTGCTCGATCGGATTCCGTTCGAGATCCTCGAAGCGGACCTCGACAAGGTTGCCCTCCGGTATGCGCGTCCTGTCCTGGAGGTAGCGCGACATCATATCGCGGTAAAAGGTCAGGACATTGCGTTCAATCTCGCTGTCCGGGATTTTCTGAAATGCGACCATGTCGAGGGTGGCCCGGTGGAAATTCAGCGTGGACTTGAACACCGTGTAGGGGTCCCGGTAGACATGGATGAACTTGGCCTGGGGAAAGAGCTGAAGCAGGGTGGGAATCCGCGCGGTATTGACCGGATTTTTGAGCACGAGCGGGCGGCCGTTGGTGCGGATGGTCGCCTTTTTCAGGACGTCCAGGTACGTTTCCGACCATCCAATGCGTTCCGGCTCGGAGAGTCCTTCAAACAGGACGTATTTCCGGAAGAGTTCGTCCATCCGCCTCGGAAAATACCAGCCCACGTAAAAGGAATGGCCACAGCGGTTGCACAGGGCGAACTCCTCTTCCTGGGGCAGATCCAGTCCCAGCGGCATTCTGTCCATATGCCGGCGGGCGGGAGCGCACCAGGCGATGAGCGGGCGCAACGGGTTGAATGGCAACAGGCAGGATTCCGGCACCAGCACCTGGAACGTCGAGACGAATCCGAACTGGGGGTCGCGCGTCATAAGATTGTGCAGGTGGGTGGTTCCGGTGCGCCAATGCCCGAGAATAAACACCGGCGGATGCGCGATGGCCACGGCGGGGGCTTGCCTGTTCCAGGAGAGCCGTTCGGCCGCCCGCAGCGCGGCCCCGAACGGGCTGAGCGCGGTCACCTGTGCGGCGCGCCAGCGATAACGCGGATCGATGCCGCCGCCCGCCCGGCTCAGCCGCACCCAGTGCCGGAAGGAAGCAAGCGCAAGCGGGTGATCGATCAGCCGCGCAATCCCGCGCTTGCCCGCGTTGTGTTTGTCCCTCACGTCGTTCACGTTCATCGGAAGAAGTACTTCCAGCCTATTGTGAAGGCGGGACCCTCGAAGTCGTATGCGCGGTCTTTGAAGAAGTTGTATCCGGCATTCACGGTGACCAGGCTTCGCGGGGTAAGCGGCACATCGGCACCCACGCACAGGTTCAGGCTGGGGAGCAGCCATTCATCGGCGAGTTGCACCTGGACCAGCGTGCCGAAGGGCTCAAACCCCACCTTGGCTTTGGCGTCGTAGCTCGCCCAGGTCCAGGTGAGCCGGCTGCCGAGGAAGGGCCGTGCCGCCCGGAACCGCTCCGCGAACCCATGATACTCCCCGAGCGCGACCGTCCGCCACGGGTAGTAATCCACGCCGACGCCGGCGTAGAACGCCTGGCGCAGGATTTCGAAATCCGTGTGCATGGGCAGGATCAGCAGGCTGGGGTCTGTAGCTTTGGTTCGGACCTTGCCCGCGGAATACCC
>JAAYAQ010000367.1 GCA_012719295.1 Candidatus Hydrogenedentota bacterium
GAACCCCGCAGTTTTGGGCAAGGGATGCAGATTTGTTCAACCCCATTCGGGGTTGGGCCGTTGGGGTTGTCCGGAATCCCGTGTTCACCGTCTACGGGGCTGCCCTCCGGTTCGAACGGGGACACGTTGTCGCGCCGGGGACGGCGCTTGGAACATGTCCCCGTTCTGGTCCGGTGCGGGACCACGCGGGCCCGCGCGACGAAGCAAACCGCAGCGAGTCTGGAATGATCCTCCTTGGTGTCTTTGTGTGAGGCGGTATCCATTGCATCGTATTTCACACCAAGACACAAAGATACAGAGATTGTCGTCTTACCGGGCGTCAGCTTCGCATACGGTTTCTTGTAGCGCGCGCGTTCTCATCGTCCAGTCATCTGCCAGACGCGAGATCGCTCGCTCAGTCTATTTTCACGCGAATACAGCGGGCCTTGGCCTCGGGGGTCTTCGGCAGCGTCACCGTGAGCACGCCTTTCCGGTATTTGGCCTTGCTCTGCCCGGCGTCGACGTCGCAGGGAAGCGGCACGGAGCGGTAAAACGAACCGCAGGCGCACTCGGAATAGTGATACAAACGCCCCTTCTCCTCGTGCGTGGCTTTCCGTTCGCCGCGAAGGATCAGGCGTTGTCCCTCGACCTCCACGTTGAAATCGCTCTTGTCGAGACCCGGCAGTTCCGCCGTCACGACAATATCGTCATCGGTTTCTTCCAGATCGATGACCGGACCGCCGCTGGCGATGAACTGCTGCGGCCAATCGCGCAGGTCCACGCGCGATTCGCGCCGCCATTCCTCGGGCAGCCACCGATCGAACGTATGCATGACGCGGTCCCGGAGTTCGTCGACCGAACTGCGCCAGTGGGCCGGGAGCAGTTTCGTCATGGCACGTCACCTCCTCAAGACTCGGGTTTCGTCCGGGCGGCGCGGTCTGTGCGCCGCCCGGCGTTCCCGTCCTTACGATACCTGCACCGCAATCTGCCTGGGCTTGGTCTCCTCGCGTTTCGGCAGGTTGATGATCAAGACGCCGTGTTTCATCTCGGCCTTGATCTTGTCCTGGTCGACCTCCTCGCTGAGTTGAAACTGACGGAAGAAATTCCGCAGTTCATACTCATGCCGGAGCGGTTCTCCAGGCAGTTCGCTCTTGGCCGTGGCCTTGAGCGTGAGGATGCCGTTCTCGACCCGCACGTCGGCGTCTTCCTTGCCGACGCCCGGAAGATCGGCCACCACGACCAGCCCGTCCTTGTTCTCAAAAATGTCCACCGGGGGCGCCAGCGTCCGCGCTTCTTCCCGCGTGTCAGGCACGTCGGGCTGCTGCTGCTGCGTCTTCTCCGGTACCGTTGCTTCTCTCATGATCCACACCTCCTTGCTGAAAGCGTGCCGCCCTCACGGCGCCCGCGACTAGCTCACCGAGACCTCGATCTGCTTCGGCTTGGCTTCTTCCGCCTTCGGCAGCATGATGGTCAACAACCCATTCGTATACGTCGCCTTCACCTGCGCCGCGTTCACCCCGGTCGGGAGACTCAGGGTCCGCACGAACCGGCCCGCGCTGCGTTCATTGCGGTGAAACGCCTCGGCCTTGATGTCCGGGTTCACCGAAGGTTTCTCGCCGGCGATCCGCAGCACGTTCTCACGCACCGTGATGTCGAGCGACTCCGGATCCAGGCCGGGCGCCAGCGCTTCCACATACACCGTGTCCTTGTCCTCATTGATGTTCAACAGGGGGTAACTCCGAGCCGACAGCCCCGGCAGAAACGCCGTGCGCGCAAGGGGCCATCGCCCGCCGCGGTAATCCTCGAACGCCCGTTCCACCTGGCGGCGCAACGCCTCCAATTCCTGGAAGGGGTCCCATGTCCAACGTGCCATTGCTCAGCCCTCCTTCGTTCTCCCATGCGCGTCACCACGCGCCTGCACATCGGATTCTTTTATATACAACCGGCAACCGGTCTTCTCACCACCCTTAAAAGCAAATCCGGTGCCAACCCGCCCGCAAACACGCTCCAGAAACGACACCGCGAAAAACGCTGCAATGGAACCATTTGCACCCGCGCGGCCTCCGCACACCTGGCCCGCGTTGTCCAGCATAGCCCCAGCCGTCACAACACGCAACGGTCTGTCGTTGCAATTTGAAACGTTCCGGGGACGATTCGCATTGTTCCTCCCGCTGATGTACGCTAATTCCTGTCTCGATACAGCGTCCACGAGAATGACAGAAGGGGGAACTGGCCATGTCGTGCAGAATCGCTCTCATGAGCAACCGTGTGTCCGGGGCGCGGGTATGGGCTTTGGCGCTGCTTGCCGCGTTCGGGTGTGCCATTCCGTTCGCCTCGCAGGCGCAGACGGCCGTCCGCCGGGAAATCCCGCTCGACGGCCGCTGGCTCATCGCCACCGACCCGGACAACGCCGGCCGCGACGAACAGTGGTTCGCGGCGCCCCGGCCCGAAGCGAAAGAAACCCGCGTACCATGGATCATCCAGGCGCCGTTCCCCGGCTACCACGGCGTGGCATGGTACTGGCATACCTTTTCGCCCCCCGCGCAACCCGCCGCCCTCGCGAAATACATGCTTCGATTCTGGGCCGTGGACTACAAGGCCGACGTGTGGCTGAACGGCACATGGCTGGGCGGGCACGAAGGCGGCGAATCGCCGTTTATGTTCGACGCAACCGGCGCCCTCCGGCCCGGACAGGAGAATCTCCTGGCGGTGCGCGTGCTCAATCCCACAGATGAGCCTATCGACGGCATCGTGCTGGCCCAGACGCCCCACCGGAACAAGGTGAACAATTACTGGGCGGGCGCATCGTTTAATCACGGCGGCATCACCGATTCGGTGGAGTTGCTGGCGCTTCCCGCGGTCTGGCTCGAAGACCTGCACGTGCGCGCGGACGCGGCCACGGGCGCCCTGCGGATACACGTGATGCTGCGCAACGATTCCGGCGCCGCCGTGCCGGCGCACCTGACCCTCGAAGCCGGTTCCGCACGCGACGGCGCGGTCATTGCCTCCGACACCGCCCCGTGCGACGCCGCCGTGGGCAGCACCACGGCCGAAGCCGAGCTCCGCATCCCCTCGCACCGCCTCTGGAACCTCAACGATCCGTACCTGTACCGCGTGACCGCCCGGCTGACGGTCCCCGGCCAGGACGCCGCGGACGTGCTTTCCACCCGCACCGGATTCCGCGATTTCCGCTTTGAAAACGGCTGTTTCCGCCTGAACGGCCGGCGGCTTTTCCTCAAGGGCTCGCACACCGGCAACCACTGTCCGATTGGCGCCCAGATACCCCATGACCCCGACATTCTGCGGCGCGACCTCCTGAACGTCAAAGCCATGGGATGTAATGCGATCCGCTTTATCGCGGGCGTGGGTACCCGCTATCAGCTCGACCTCTGCGACGAGCTCGGCCTGCTGGTGTATGAGGAGTCCTACGCGGGATGGTGCATGGAGTATTCCCCCCAGTTCGCCGAACGGTACGACGAATCGGTATTTGGCATGCTCCGGCGCGACCGCAACCATCCAAGCATCGTGATCTGGGGTCTCCTGAACGAGACGCCCGACGGACCGGTCTTCCGGCACGCCCTCGAGGCCCTGCCCCGGCTCCGCGCCCTTGACGATTCCCGTCTCGTGCTGCTGAACAGCGGGCGCTGGGACAATCTCCATGGGGTGCAGTTCGCCGGGCTGAAGTTCTGGCAGAACCCCAGTGGAACCGAGCCGTGTATCACGCTGAACGCCAACGACACGCCCCTTTCCGGACTCGGGATTACCTGGCAGCCCGGGCAACTGGCCTTGCACCCCGGAGCCAATGGCGAGTACAGCGTGCTGCGCTGGACCGCCCCCGCCGCCGGTCCGGCCACCGTCAGCGCCCGCTTCACCAGCATCGCCGAACGCGCCACCACCGACGTGCATGTGCTCCACAAGGGCGCGCCGCTCTTCGATGCCCTGATCAACCTCGAAAGCAACGGCCCCGCGGCCAGCCACGAGACCACGGTCGAGGTGGCCAAAGGCGATACAATCGATTTTGTCGTGGGATGGGGCAACGGCGACTATGGCGCCGATACCACCGCGCTCGCGGCCGTGGTTACCCTGGCGGGAAGCGAACCGTTTGATGCCGCAGCGGACTTCACCACGGAATCGAACCCCGCGGAACCCTGGTCGTACGGCATGTTGCAGCCCGGTCCCGCGCCTGACGCCGCCACCCTGGCCCGCTATACCGTGGGCGACCAGTACGATGCCAGCACCGGCATCGGCAGCCTCAGCAACCCCGGCTCGGACACCTGGGAGAATGTCCTCCACGACAAGCACTGCTATCCGCGGGTCCCCCATTCGGCCGCCATCGTCCGGTCACTGCGCGAATACCGGGGCGGAAACCACCCCGTCGGCCTGGGTGAGGAGGGCTATCCCCCCGAAGCGCCCGACGCGCCGGCGGATCTCCCCGTCTTCCTGTCGGAATACGGCATCGGCAGCGCGGTCGACCTCGCCCGGGTGGTCCGTCTCTATGAGCAGCTCGGCGCGGCCTATCTCGAAGACGCTCAGTACTACGCCACCCAGTTCAATCGGTTCCTGGCCGACTGGGACCGGTGGGCCCTGGGCGACACCTTTGGGCGGCCCGAAGACTATTTCGCGGCCTGCCTGACCAAGATGGCCGGACAACGCACGCTCGGCCTCAACGCGATCCGCGCCAACCCCAATTTCGTGGGATACAGCGTCACGGGCACCGTCGACCAGGGCATGACCGGCGAAGGTCTCACCACGACGTTCCGCGAAATGAAGCCCGGCACCTTCGAGGCGATGTACGACGGATTTGCCCCGCTGCGCTGGTGTCTCTTCGCGGAACCCGCCCACCTCTACCCGGGCGAAACGGTGCGGTTCGATGCCGTTCTGGCCAATGAAGACGCCCTGCCGCCCGGCACATATCCCGCCCGTTTCCGCGTCTTCGGCCCGAATCAGGAGACCGTTTTCGATGAAACCGTCGACGTGGTCATTGCCGCCCCGGAGAACGGGCAGGAACCGCCCCTCGCCCTGCCCGTGCTGAGTCGCGACATCCGCATCAACGGGCCGGCAGGCCGGTACCGGTGCACGGCGGCGTTTGAACGCGGCGCCGCGGCGGCCGGCTACGAGGTCCCGGTATATGTGAGCGCTCCCCCGCAGGCGGCCGGACTACCCGGCACGGTGTCCGTCTGGAGCGATGATCCCGCGCTGGCGGACTGGCTCACCGGGCACGGCGTTGTGCTGGCGCCGTTTGACCCCACCGCCCCCGCGAAGGTCATCCTCGTTTCCGACAAACCCGCCGCGGGCAATCCCGACGACGCCTGGGCCGCCCTTCATGGCGCGATCCGGGCCGGCTCGACGGCGGTGTTCCTGGCGCCGTCCGTCTTTCAGCAGGGCGAGGATCCCCTGGCCCGTCTACCTCTCGAACAGAAGGGACAGCTCAAACCCATCGGCGGATGGCTCTACCTCAAGGATGAATGGGCCAGGAACCACCCCATCTTCGACGGGTTGCCGGCCGGAGGATTACTCGATTACCGGTTCTACCGGGAGATCATCCCCGACTTCGTGTTCGCGGATTTTCCGCCTCCGCAGGAGGCCGTGGCCGGCGCGATCAAGACGTCCCAGGCCTACGATTCCGGACTCTTGACCGCGGTCTATGCCGCCGGGGAGGGCCGCGTCGTCCTCAACACCCTCCGTATCCGCGAATTGCTGGGACAGCATCCCGTGGCCGACCGGCTGATCCTCAACCTGGTCCGTTTCGCCGCGACAAAACCGGGAGACAAATAGGGCGGGCGCCCCGGCGCGACAACGTGTCCCCGTTCGGACGACCGGCGCGGACGCCGGTTCCGAACTGGAGGAGATGGCGAAGAACGGGGACGTGTTCCAAGCGCCGTCCGCGGCGCGACTACGTGTCCCCGTTCGAATCGGAGGGCAGCCACGGGGGGCTGCCCCTACAAGGGGAAGCGGAATCTTGCGCTACAAGAAACCGCATGCGAAGCTGACGCCCGGTAAGACGACAATCTTTGTGTCTTTGTGTCTTGGTGTGAAATAAGATGGAATGGATAACTGCCTCACACAAAGACACCAAGGAGGATCATTCCGGACTCGCTGCGGTTTGCTTCGTCGCGCGGGCCCGAATGGTTCCGCACCGGACAAGAACGGGAACCTGTTCCAAACGCCGTCCCCGGCCAGGCAACATGTCCCCAACACGAAGATTCATGCGACACACCCCGGCACGTGCCCTCCGTCGGCACGAAACGATGGCCCCGGGCATACGAACCCGCCCGGGGCCAAATCTATGTGAAGCGCCCGAAGCGCGTGAAACCGGTCAGCCGTTCATGTGCCGTTCAAACTCCCGCCGTTTCGGGTACATCGCGGGGTCGTCGAGCGCCTTGAGTTTCTTGAGGATCTCGCGCTGCTCGCGGGTCAACCGTTTCGGCACTTCGACCACGACCCGCACGATCTGGTCGCCTCTCCCGCGGCCATGCACCGGCGGCAATCCCAGCCCGCGCAGGCGAAACGACTGGCCCGACTGCGTGCCTTCGGGGATCTTGAGGTCGGCCTTGCCGCTGAGGGTCGGCACCCGCAACGTGGCGCCCAGCGCCGCTTCCGCAAAGGTCACGGGGATCTCGCACACGATATCCATACCCTCGCGCTCGAACACGGCATCGGGACCCACCGTCACCACGACATACAGGTCGCCAGGGGGGCCGCCGCGCAACCCCGCATCGCCCTGGCCCGCGAGCCGGAGCCGGGCGCCGGTGTCCACGCCCGCCGGGATGTTCACGGTTACCGTGCGGCTGCCCTTGCGCACGCCCGAACCGCCGCATGACCCGCACGGCGCCGGAATGACCTGGCCGGCGCCATGGCACTGCGGGCAGGTCTGCGATATGAAGAATGCGCCAGTGCCCCGCGACGCCCGGCCGGACCCGCCGCACGCCGGACAGGGCTGCGGCCGGGTGCCCGGTTGCGCGCCCGAACCGCCGCACGGCGAACACGCCGTCGTATGGGGGATGCGGATGGACTTGTTGACGCCCGCCGCCGCTTCACGCAGGGTAATGGTCAGCCGTCCCTCGACGTCGTTGCCGGAAACCGGCCCCTGACGGCGCGGCCGCTGCGCCCGCCCGCCGAACAAGTCGCCCAGACCGCTGAGAATATCACTGAAATCGCCCGTATGCCCGCCCGGGGCGCCGCCAAACCCGTGAAAATCGAATCCGGGACCGCCGCCCGCGCCCGCGAACGGCGATTCGCGCAGGGCGTCATACTCCCTGCGTTTTTCGGCGTTCTTGAGCGTGTCGTAGGCCTCATTGATCGCCTTGAGCTTCTCTTCCGCCGCCTTGTCGCCGCCGGTCTTGTCCGGATGGTACTTCTTGGCGAGTTTCAGATACGCCTTGCGGACCTCGTCCTGCGTGGCCCTTGGCGATACGCCCAGGAGCTCATAGTAGTCTCGTGTAGCCGTGCCCGGCATGGAATAACGTCACCTCCTCACACTCAACCATCACGGGGGAACGGCGGGCGCGCGCGCTTTCGCACCCGCCCGCGCGCTCCGCCCTTCCCGCGACAACCTCCGTGTAGCCGCACTACGACGGGTTGTCTTCATCCACAACCGTAAAATCGGCGTCCACCGAACCATTCCCGGCGCCCGCCTGCGGCCCGCCCTGCGGGCCCCCGGCGCCAGCGCCGGGCTGGGCGCCCGCCTGTTGCTGGGCCGCCGTTTTGTACATCGCCTCGGCCATCTTGTGCGACACCTGCGTCACCTGCTGCGTAGCGGCTTCGATGGCTGCGCTATCTTCGCGCTTGAGGGCGCCGCGCAACTCCTCCAGCGCCGATTCCACCGCGCTCTTCGACTCCGGATCAATCTTGTCCGCATTTTCCTTGAGCGTCTTCTCGGTGGTGTAGAGCACCTGATCGCCCGTGTTGCGCACCTCGATCGCGCGACGGCGCTCCTTGTCTTCCTGAGCGTGCGCTTCGGCGTCCTTGACCATGCGGTTGATCTCCGCGTCGTTCAACCCGGAAGAGGCTTCGATGCGGATCTTCTGTTCCCTGTTCGTGGCCAGGTCGCGCGCCGAAACGTGCAGAATCCCGTCGGCATCGATGTCAAACGCCACCTCGATCTGGGGCAGCCCGCGCGGCGCCGGGGGCAGTCCTTCGAGATTGAAGCGGCCCAGGGTCCGGTTGCCCGAAGCCATCTCGCGCTCGCCCTGGAGCACATGGATGGTCACCGCCGTCTGGCTGTCTTCGGCCGTCGAGAAGATCTGTTTCTTCGACACCGGGATCGTCGTGTTGCGTTCGATCAGCCGCGTGAACACGCCGCCCAGGGTTTCAATCCCCAGCGACAACGGCGTCACGTCAAGCAGCAGCACGTCTTTCACGTCGCCGCTCAGCACGCCCGCCTGGATCGCCGCGCCGATGGCCACCACCTCGTCGGGATTCACCCCGCGATGGGGCTCTTTGCCGAAGATCTCCTGCACCACCGTCCCGACCGCCGGCATGCGGGTCATCCCGCCCACCAGGATCACCTCGTCGATGTCCTGGGGCGCCACACCCGCGTCCGCCAGCGCCTTCCGGCAGGGTTCTTTGGTCCGATCCAGCAGATCGCCGCAGAGCTGTTCCAGTTTCGCCCGCGTCAGACGCATGCTCAGGTGTTTCGGACCCGACGCGTCCGCCGTGATAAACGGCAGATTCACGTCCGTCTGCAGCGCCGTCGACAGTTCGCACTTGGCCTTCTCGGCGGCCTCCTTGAGCCGCTGCAGGGCCATCGCGTCCTTGCGCAGGTCAATGCCCTGCTCCTTGCGGAACTCGTCCGCGAGCCAGTCGATGATCCGCTGGTCGAAATCGTCGCCGCCCAGATGGGTGTCGCCATTCGTGCTCAACACCTCGAAACTGTCGTCCTGGATGGACAGAATCGAGATGTCGAACGTGCCGCCGCCCAGGTCGTAGACCGCCACCTTCTCGTTCTTTTTCTTGTCGAGCCCGTACGCCAGCGCGGCCGCCGTCGGCTCGTTGATGATGCGGGCCACCTCCAGCCCCGCGATTCTTCCGGCGTCTTTCGTAGCCTGGCGCTGCGAGTCGTTGAAGTAGGCCGGCACCGTGATGACCGCCTTCTCCACCTTCTCGCCCAGATACTGCTCGGCCGCCTCCTTCAGTTTCTGGAGGATCATGGCCGAGATCTCGGGCGGACGGTAGCTCTTGCCCTGCGCTTCCACCCGGCAGTCCCCGGTAGAGGTCCGCGATACCTTGTAGGGCACGAGCTTCAGCTCTTCACCCACCTCGTCATGCCGCCGGCCCATGAACCGCTTGATCGAAAATACCGTGTTCGCCGGATTCGTCACCGCCTGCCGTTTTGCCGCGGCGCCGACCAGGCGTTCGCCGTCCTTCGTGAACGCCACCACCGACGGCGTGGTGCGGCTGCCTTCCGGATTCGTGAGAACGGCCGGCTCGCCGCCTTCCATGACCGCAACACACGAGTTGGTCGTTCCCAGGTCGATTCCTATCATCTTCGCCATCGTACCAGCACCTCCAACACATCACGGCAGACGGCCGACAGAGATCGGCGACCGCCATCCCATGGCTCAAATTCCCTGTTTGCTAAAGACCTTACTGCCAGAGAAACGCATCACGCATGCCAAACTCCGCGCTTCAAACCTTCGGGACCCTCCGGCTCCACAAAGCCTTTCATATCAATGACTAAAGGGTGGCTTCGGCAGATCGGGCGGCGAGAGGACAGCCCGTCGCCTGCCGAAAAGCGCTCTGTTATGAAACGTCGCGATTTCAGTTTCAAACGGCCCGGAACCGGCGCCCGAACCGTTTTGTGCGAACCCTCCAATCCCCTCATCCGCCAGGGCCTGTGTCAGTCCTGACCACTCTTTGCGGGGTCAGTAAATTATTTGTCACATTTGACTAACTTGACCGCCACGAAAGGTGATCACGCTCGGCCATTACGCCAGCGCGGACATCATAACACCTTACTACTTACGATATTACACCGCCCAAGCCAGATTGGCCCGAATCTTGCTGTCTTCCAACCGTGGGGGTTCACGGCAAATCACGCGGACCCTGTGTGCAGGCGGCAATCGGACGCGAAAAACACGGCAAATCGCAACGGCATTAGGAGGGCGAAACAGTGAAAAAAACATCGTTTTTGGCGTTGGCGGTGCTTGTCGCCGGCGCGCCCGCATGGGCGGGGATCGTAATTGGTGGGGAAATCACCATTTTTGACGGGTCGTACGTC
>JAAYAQ010000368.1 GCA_012719295.1 Candidatus Hydrogenedentota bacterium
ATCATGTCCCGCGCTTCCTGGGCCAACCCCGCAAAGCGTTTCATGGCCTCCACGACCTCCGGGTCCCCCTGCAGCCAGCGCTGGCGAATGGCGTTGTGAAAGATCTCCGACCCCTCCGCCAGGTCGGTGCGGTAAGCGATGAACAGATTCGGCAGCCGCGCCGGGTCTATCCGCTCGTACCGGCCGTGTCCCTGGCGCTCCATCAGGGCTCGGTCGAAGTCCATGAACACGCACTGCTGATAGACCTGTATCACGCGGTCCTGCAACCCCGCCGAAATGCCCAGCTCGTCCGTTTCGACGCTCAGGATCAGGTTGGGCTGGATCTCCTCGGGAATCGCCACCTCGTAATACTCCATCAGACAGCGCAACGTCGCCGTGACCAGCGCGCTGGACCCCGCCATGCCCACATGCCGCGGGATATTCGAGCGGTAGCGTACCGCAAAGTTCTTCTCGGGCAGTTGGATCGCGTGCTCGGCACAGTATTGGGCAAACCGGCTGATCGTCGCTTTCATGAGACGGATCCCGCCGTAATAGCCGTACACGCGCACGTCGTCCGCAAGCTCCTGGATCGAATTGTAGGTCGACCGGTCCCGCAGGTTCGGAATGATCTCGACCTGCGGATTCTCGTACAGGCTCACCTTTGCCGCGAAGTTGCGGAACGTGAAACTGATGGTCTTTCCGAAATACCCGTCTGACGGGTTTCCAATCAAGCCCGCCCGGGCATACGCAACCGCTTCACACGCCATACCGGCCTCCTCATCTGGAATTCCCAGGAGCATACGCAAGCATGCCCGGCGGTTCAACGCAGGCCCCCTCTTG
This sequence comes from Candidatus Hydrogenedentota bacterium, assembly GCA_012719295.1. Lineage (GTDB taxonomy): Bacteria > Hydrogenedentota > Hydrogenedentia > Hydrogenedentales > SLHB01 > UBA2224. The sequence goes on from JAAYAQ010000368.1 coordinate 820, forward strand.
AGCCCATGGCCGGGAGCGAATTGCGCACACATCCAGCGGGGCGCACGGGGAGCCTTCCTTCAAGAAGGCGATGCGGCTCTGCGGTCCGCGCAAAGAGTGCTACAATACGTTCAGGCGGAGACCCGGGCCCGCCGTTGCGCGTCCGGGCGGCGGGGCCGAGGAGAGTGCGTGCGATGCCCACGAAATACCAGCGGCAGGATTTCCGGGATCATGTGGCCGAAGAGCACCCGTACCTGCGCGTCTCGCGGGCGCCCGCCCCGCCTGTGGCCCAGAAGCTGCGCTCACCGGGATTCATGCTCCTGGTCTCTGTCAGCGCCATCATCGTGGTGCTGCTGCTCGGGAACGCCATAACCAAGATGACCGAATACCGCGGTCAACCCGAAATTGAAGGCAAAGGCGTCATCGTCTCCAAGCGGCTCGAGAAAGCCGGCACCCCCTCGGAAAGCTACGTGCTCTACGTCGACATCCTCCGCGCGGAAGGGCCGGCGATTCGCCGCGAGATCCTGGCCGACAAAGCCAGCTTCGAACAGTTCTCCGAAGGCCAGGAAGTGCCGCTGGTCTATCAGATGAGCCGGTCCGGTGAAGACGCGCGCATCCTGACCCTGTTCATGCCCGTCCCTCCGGACGAGGCCGAACCCGAGGGCATGCTGAAGAAAGACGACGACTGAGCCGCCGGGCTGGCGCGGTCAGCGGGCCCCGCACGCCTTCAGGCATGCGTTGAGGTAGCCGTACGACTCCGCCGCAATCATTGCGCACCGCGTGAGGGCATACTCGCCGGCGCCAATCACTTCCAGGTTCACGGGGCCGTCGTAGCCCGCGTTTACCAGCACCCGGCAGTAGCCCAGAAGGTCAATATCGCCCCGCCCGCAGGCCTGCAGCTCCGGCGGACCGGGGGAGGGGCCCAGTCCCGCACAATCGCGAATGTGCACATGCCTGACTCGCGACACGACCTCGTTCAACGCTTCCCGGGGCGTCTCGCCTCCCCGGTGAATGTGGCTCGGATCCATGTCAATGCCAAATGCCGGGGAATCAATCTGCCGCATGGCCTCCAGGGTCGTGGGGGTGTTCCAGATCGCCGCGCCGACATGGGCCTTCACGCACAGGCAGACTCCAAACGCCTCCGCCCTCTGCGCCATGTTCGCCAGCATGCCGATGCACCGGCCAAGGCTGTCTGGTTGGTCCTTCGAGCCTCCCGGACCGACATTGATCACCGGGATCCCGAGTTCCGCCCCCGCCTCAAAGGCCTTCATAAGGCGGTCTTCATCGAGTGCGGCTTCCTCCATCGCCGTGAGGGAAAGCTGCAAATCCCCGGTGAGCGCCTTGATCTCGCCCGCCTGGGCCTTCCAGTGGTCCAGGTTCAGATGTTCGCACATCCCCTGGATCGCCGAGATCTCCGCCGCATCGAACCCCGCCCACTTGATATGCTGCAGGGCCGTCCGCAGGTCAAAGCCCTGAAACAACACCGTATTTACGCCCAGTTTGATCATGGAAAGACTCCCGAAAATCTGGCCACCCGGTCAATTTCAAGAAAGAGCTTTTGACAGGATAACTACACCCGATAATCTTCTTCGTTAGCTCTGCGTATTGCATCGTCAGTGCCTTTTTCAGGCCGTGATCTACAGGATACCTCCATCACGCAGATCCAATCATGTCCATCCTGTTATCCTGTCAAAAAGTCCTATGTTTTTCTCTCATCTTTTCTGGAGTTTCTGGGCGGTTTCGATGGAGCCGATCCGGCGGTCGAGGCCGATTTCGTGCAATTCGATGGGATTTCGCTTGCCGGTGGCGCGGCACCGTTTCCGGATCCACGCGTTCATACGGCTGCGCAGCGCCGCTACAATTTCCGGTTCCTGGTCCGCGAGATTGCGCAACTCCTGCGGATCCTCGACCAGGTTGTAGAGCTCCACCGGCGGTTTGCCATGAAAATCCGGTTCCAGCGACTCCCAGAACTTCCAGATGGGCGTCCGCCACCCGTGCTTGCGCATCCACGTGCACTCGGTGATGTAGAACTCCGACCGCGGCGAGCCGCCGGTGTCCTTAACATAGCGTTTGAGCGAAACTCCGTCGAACTTGACGCCCCGGGCCAGGCGCTTCTGCCCCGTGATGTCCAGCAGCGTCGGCACGAAGTCCTCCTGAAGCGTCACCGCCTTGCTGCGCACGCCCGCCTCGATCACACCCGGCCAGTAAAAGACCAGCGGCACCACCAGCGTCGGCTCGTACAGCCCGTGATGATCGAACCAGCATTCGTGGTCGTACAGCGTCTCGCCATGATCGCCCGTGATGATGATCAGGGTGTTGTCCGCGACCCCCAGTTCCTCGGTGCGCGTCACGAGCCGCTGAATGCACGCATCCATATACGCCAACGCCCCGTCGTACTGGGCAATAACGAACTCCGCGTCCCGGATGCCCGGCGGCAGCCACGACAGCAGGTAGTCCGCGAACGGTTTGAACGCCCGGACGGCATTCATAGTATTCGGCAGTTTCCGGCTGCACGGATCCTTCGAATAGAACAGCGAATCGTACGGCGGCGGGGGATAGTAGGGCGAGTGGGGGTCCATGTGCCGGAGATACAACAGCCACGGCTTGTTCGCCTGATGCAGCCGTTCCAGCTCGGGCAGAACAACCGCATTCAGGTTCTCCGCCTTGCGCGAGGGACGCTCCGCCCACGGCCCGCCCCAGCCTTCGTACTGCAGGTGCTTGTCAAAGCCCCGGTACCACTCGCCATGCCCCACCATGACCGACCGGTATCCCGCCGGCTTCAACAGCTCCGGCAATGTCGGCTGGTCGTCTGCCATGGGGCCCAAGGGCGTCAGGGCCACCTGCTGGTTGGCGACGATGTCCCGGCCGGTCAGCATGGTCACGTAGGCCGGCGTCGTGGGGATGTACGCGCTGAACGCGTTCTCAAACACCGTACCCCGCGCCGCGAGGCGGTCCATGTGCGGCGTGGTCAGCCTCGGATACCCGTAACAGCTCATGTGGTCGCGGCGAATGCTGTCAATCGCGAATATCAGCAGGTTCGGCGGACGTTTCGGCATTCCAGTTCCTTTCCAGGAGGTTGATCACTCAGAGAATCGGCGGAGCCGCCCTGCAGCCCGGCACCCTACCGCACATCGACAATCTTGCCCTTTTCCCACGATTCGATGGCCGCTTCGATAACGAGTTGGGCCTTGAGGGCTTCTTCGCCGGACCCGTCGATCCTGGCCGGCGCCACCTTTTTTGCGTTCTGTTCCAGCCAGACATGAATCCGGTCCGGGAACGTCTCGCCAAACCCCGTCATGCCGCCCAGGTGATGATACTGTTCGGTTTCGGTGGACTGCCGGCTGTAGAACGTCACTTCTTCACAGGCTTCCAGAATCACAAACCGGCCTTTGCTCCCCGTAACCTCGCAGCTTTCCAGGCCGAACCCGCCGCCCGCGTCGTAACTGCCGCACAGATGCCCCAGCACCCCATTCGCAAACAACATGTTCACCTGCAGGTTCGACCAGCAGACCCGCCGCTTGCCGTCAACCGTCTTCCCCCGTTTGAAAAACGCCTGGACGCGCTGGATGTCCCCGCAGAAATAGCGCATCACGTCGATCGAATGCGGATGCAGGGCCCGGATGTGGAAATGAGGCGAGGTTTCGTTCGGGTTGTTGATCCACATTCGCATGTTGATCATGTTCAGTTCCCCGAGACGGCCCTTCTCGATCCAGCCCCTGGCCAGACGCGCGGCCGGCGTAAACCGGTGGTTGAGGTTGATCCCGTACCGCAGACGTTTCTTCTTCGCGAGCGCCACCATCCGGCGCGCCCTGGCGACTTCGTTCGAAATGGGCTTCTCGCCAAGCACGGGAATGCCCCCATTCAGGAGATCCATCGTGGCCTGGTAGTGGTCGCCGCCGTTCTCTTTCCCCGCGGTGCACATGCTGGCGCAGTCAATCCTGATGCCGCTCTTCAGCATGGATTTCACGCTGTAAAACGCCGGACACCCATACTTCACCGCGGCCGCGTCGGCCCGCTCCCTGATGATGTCGCAGACCGCCACGATCTTCGCGAGCGGGTCCTTTACGTAGCATCCGGCATGCACATTGCCGATATTGCCCATCCCCACAACCGCCACGTTCAGTGCCATTGCATTCGCCTCCCCAAACCGGTAGGTCCCGAAACATCCGGCGGCAATTCAACCATCTGGACCGGGCGTTGTCAAATTGCCCGGGCATGGTCTGCTTCGCGCCGCAGACAAGCCTTGAACATCCCGCAAACTCTGATATACTAAGTTCTTGAGAGAGCCGGGGGATGGCTGACGGCAGGAGGCGCGGGCCGGTGTTCACACTGGCGGAGGGAATATGAAGCGAGCCGCCAAGTGCATTCACAAGAAGCTCAACGAGATTATTGAGGGCACCCTGCAACAGGTGGACGCGGAGGCCTGCGAACAGGAACTTCGCGCGCTCGTCGAGAGCGTCGCCCTCACTCAGGCCGGCGAACCGATGCCCGCCGAACTGCCGCTGCGCGCCCGGTTCGAGCAGGACGACGCCTTCGTCCGGACCTTGTGCGCAGTGCAGGCCGCCATCATCGAAGCGCTTCGCCCCGAATTGAGCGAGGACGCGCTGCGGGAGACGGTTCTGTCCGTCCGCGACGCCTTTCGCGGCATCACGCCCGGCCTGCCCGTCATGGAGGCCTGCCGCGGACTGCGCACGCTTCTCGAGGGAGGCCCGGGCGAAAACCCGGACGACACATGCGTGCTGATGTGGCGCCTGCTCGAAGGCGTCCTCACCAACACCAACGATATGATCTACGCCCACGATGCCAACGGCGTCCTGTTCTTCATCAATGCCTCCGGTCTGGAAATGCTCAAATACACCCCCGCCGAAATGCGGCCCGGCCTGTCCATCTATCAATTCGTCGTGCCCGATTACGTTGACCTCGTCGAGGCGCGTCTCGAATCCCCCGGCGCGACCATCCGGTCTCCCTATTCCATCGAGGTCTACGCCCGCGACGGCTCCCGCATTCCGTTTGAAATCGATACCCACCCCCTCTTTGACGACAACGGCGACATGATTGCCGTGGTCGGCGTCGCCCGTAGCCTGGTCCTGGAACGCCGCCTCCAGGAAGCCATCTCGCGGGCCAACATGAATCTCGAGAACCTGTTCGAAATCCTGCCCATCGGGGTGCTCCTGGCCAACCCGGACGGGTGCATCACCAACGCCAACCAGATGGCGGCCAGCCTGCTCGGCGCGCGTGACCCCAACGCCGTGATCGGCAGCTCCGCCATTGACCTGTGGGGCGGGGAAGACTCCGAGGCCGCGGAGGCCCTCCGCGAGGCCCTGGCAAAAGGCCGTGAGCTGCACCAGCGGTTCATCGGCAAGACCAGCCATGGCACTCCGCTGAAATGCGATATCCTTGCCCAGCCGCTCGGCGAAGGCGCCAAAGCCCAGGGACAACTGATCCTCATCATCGACATCTCGGAACAGCTCGAGCTGCAGCGCAGCCTGCTGCAGTCCGAAAAACTCTACACCCTCGGCGAACTGGTTGCCGGCGTCGCCCACGAATTGAACAACCCCCTGACCAGCATCATCGGCCGCGCCGAACTCCTCATGCGGGGCAGTCTCGAATCCGACACGCGCGACCGTCTGGCCCAGATCACCGAAGACGCCGAACGCTGCAAACGGATTGTCGAAAACCTGCTCTCGTTCGGCAGCCAGCACGAAGCCCGGAAAGCACTGCACGACATCAACCAGGTCCTCGTCGATACGCTCCAGCTTCGGGAATACCAGATGCGCATCAGCGGCATCGCCATCGAAACCGAGTTCGATGACGCCATCCCCCCGCTGCTGGTGAATCTCAGCGAAATGCGGCGGGTTTTCTTCTATCTCATCAACAACGCCCACCAGGCGCTGGAATCGGTCCGGGGCCGTCCCCGCAAGCTCCGAATCACCACCGCCCTCGTCGATGACACCGCCCAAGTCCGCTTCGAAGACAACGGACACGGCATCCCCGCCGAGATTCAGTCCAGAGTCTTTGACCCGTTTTTCACCACCCGAAAAGTCGGCGAGGCCACCGGACTCGGCCTGAGCGTGTCCTACGGCATCGTCAATGAACACGGCGGCAACATCCATATGGAATCCGAAGAGGGCAAAGGCGCCACGTTTACCGTGGTCCTGCCCTTGCCGGACGAGCCCGGGCCAGACGCCTGACATGCCGCGTCCAGCCACCGCCTTAGCCCGCACAACGTGAGGTCTGCCATGAACACGCCCCGTCTGCTCCGCCTGCTCTGTGTCTGCACCCTGGCCGCGGCCCAACCGGCCGTATCCCTGGAGGCGGAGGACGCCGCGGCGCCCGCGGCCTGTCCCAACGTGCCGCTCCAGCAGCTCATCGACGCCCACCCGGGCGAAATCATTTTCATTCCCGCCGGTTATTACAGCATCTCCGAGGCCCTGCGCGTCCAGGCAAACGGCACCGGTCTCTGGGGCCCCGGCACCATTGTTCAAACCGACGACGACCAGGACATCCTGTCGATCGACGGCGTCTCCGGCGTACGCATCGAAGGCATCACCCTCACCCGGGCCGAAGGGCGCCAGGAAAGCTCGCGCCACGCCCTCGCCGCCCGCAACTGCCGCGACATCGAAATCCGAAACGTCCGCGTCATCAACAATCACAGTTCCGCGGGAACGGTCTATCTCGAGAACTGCCGCGACGCCGTCGTCTCCGGCTGCACGGTCCGCAACTACAAGCGCATTGGCGTCGACGACCGCACCGCCAGCGAACTGTACGGCTACGCGTTCCGCGTGATCGACGGTACGGGCATTCTCGTGAATGCCGGCAGAAATATTGGCATACACGCCAACCGGGTGATCGAAGACCGCCTCTTTCCCACGGCCGAGACAAAGGAGGAACACCAACTGGGGTTTCTTACCGACGGCAAGCTGCCAACGAGGAAAGGCCGCCTCGCCCCGCCCGGCGACTACGCCAACAACTGGCACCAGGGCAGCGCCATCGTTGTGACCTCCCCCGAGGAATCCAGCCACGTCACCGTTTCAAACAATCAGATCCAGAACGCCGCCCAGGGCATTGATCTCCACGCCGATCACGTCACCTGCACCGCCAACGACATCGACCACGCCTTCATCGGGATCAAGTGCATGCACGGGTCGCGAAACGTCATCATCGCCAACAACAACATCTCGCACATGGACCTGTGGGGCATCATCATGATGCCCGGAACCGCGTCGCATCCCGCCGAACCCGCCACGGACGCCCACCCCGCGCGCGGCGCCAATTTCACCCGCGGAAATATCATCGCCAACAACATCTTCTCCGATTTTGGATACGGATACGAGCATTTCAACTGGAAAGACTCGGTCAGCGGCGTCATCAGCCTCGAATCGGGACAGCTCCCCGAGAACCCCGTCATGACCGACGTCATCATTCAGGGGAACATCGTCTACGACACCGCCGGGGAAGGAGAACTCCGCGACGGCCAGGTCGTCCCCGAACCGCCCCGCTATGAGTACGCGGTCTTTATCTCTGACACTCCCCGCCCGGAACGGCTCACCTTTATCGGCAACATGTTCCCGCCCGGCTCCCGGGGCATCTCCAACATCCCCCTCGAAGAGTTCCGGGAATAGCCCCCGCGGACGATACAAGAGAGTCGACCGGAGATAACGGCGAAGAACGGGAACATGTCCCAAGCGCCGTCCCCGGCGCGCCTGCGTGTCCCCGTTCAAGCGCGTGTGATTGGGTTCATCCCGGGGTTTCCTCCGCTATTCCGGTTCCCCGACGAGGTTCAGGAGTGCCAGAGCCGGGCAGGCTCCGCATTTCGGATTGAACCGGCACCAGTCCGTATACAGCTGGAGCAACCCCTGCTGCATTTGAAACGTGTACCGTGGGGGAGGGGTGTCGCCAAACAGCCGGGACCCCATCGTCCTGACCACATGGTTCTCCATTTCTTTCGGAAGCGATGTAAAAAAATCGAACACGTGCGTCTCGAGCACAGGGTTGTGGTCGCGGCGCGCCCTGGCCAGCGCCGCCGGCACGAACACGTTGCCGATGATGGCATGCACCCGGTCGCGTCCGATCATCGCCGCTGGTTTCGCCAGGGGCTTGCCTGTCCAGGTGCACCGCTCGGCCCAGAACCCGATCGCCGAAGGAAACAAGGCCTCGAAAACCCGGCGCCGGGCAACCGGCCCGGCCTCGTCCTGCCAGACCGCGTCCAGGGCGGCCGACAACCCCGGTTTCGCCGTGCGGCCCAGAAACCGTGCCGCTCCCGCCAGGCGGCGTTCCGGATAGTTGTTCGGCCGTACCCCGTTCCGGTCCCAACGCATCGGCAGACGGCGCAGTCCCCGCAACCGCTGCTTCCGCAGCGCCTGCAAGCGCCGGAAATGCGGTACGTCGCCGTTCCCCTCCGGCAGCGTCTCCGGCAACAGCCCCGCCAGTTGAAGAAACGCCGCCTCGACCAGAAACGGGTCCTGCGTACCCAGCTGGCGGACCCGTTCGTAATGCAACTGCTGCGCCAGCGCGCGAAACTGGTGTTTGTACGGCCCGTAGCCGCAGGCCGCCATCACCGCCTCGTACACGGCCTGATCGTCGCCCACGCGTTCCATCCGCTCGGCGAGGTCCCGGGCTTTGGCCAGCATCCGCCACTCGCCCGCAAGCCGCAACAGCCGCACCATCGGTTCCACACCGTGCACCGCTGTCAACCGGGCGCATTCCCCATACGACGCCGGAACGCGATAGGGATAGTCCCGCGCGCGGATCCGCTCCGCGAGCACCTCGATATCGTCATCCAGCGCGGACTCCAGGGGAAGATAGGGGATAAGCCGCCCATCCGACGTCGCATTGGGGGAGTGAGGACCGGAACCGTTCCCAATCACTTCCAGCACCACCCGATCATACCGCGGATCCTGATGGTGGCCGTGCTGGCGCCACGCCCCGAGATCCTGGTGGACCTCGACGTCGCCCGCCATATGGCGCCCGCCGATCTCCAGTTGCGCGTCGCGGAAATCCGGGCCTTCGTTCTGATTCCACCACCCGGGAAAGATGACCCGCAGACTCCGCCCATCGGGCAGTACAAGGCCCTCGGTCCGCAACAGCTGCTCGTACCAGATCCCCTGCAGAACCGCCTCCGGCACCGGTCCACCGCCTTCCGCCACCCACATGCCGCGTGCGGCCATGCCTCGCAGCCGCTCATATTCCCGCGAGAAACCCCGGCCGCTTTCCGGCGCCTTCCGGTACCCGCCTCCCTGCACCGTCTCTCCTCCGTCCAGAACACCTGCCCGAAACCTCGAACACCTCCCCCCATAAGCACTTTATCCCAAATGGTTGTGATTTTCTACCCCCGGGCGGGCGATACCTGACAAATCCGCCTTTTCCGGGTAAAATCATGGTGTCAGCGGTTGGGGCGGAGGGTCCAGGCATGCCTCAGCGACTCAACAGGATATTCGAGACCCCCGGGGCAACCGCTCATGCCGCATATCTCCTTGTGTTCGCGCTCGTGTGCGCGCTCCCGCTTCTGCTGCTGCCCCTGGTCGCCATGGCCCTCCCGCTGACACGCCCGGCCCTGTGGACCGCCCTCGCGTGCCCGCTCATGCTGCTTTTCGCCGCGGTTCTCGTCTATGGTCCAGTCCGCCACCGCATCCGCCGCCTCCTCAACCATTGCGACGAGCGGGCCGTCCTTCGTTCGCCCTGCCTGGTGCTGACCGGGCTGATTGAACAGCCCGGCGTCGCCCAGGTGGTTACCGATCGGCTCATTCTCGTGCCCCTTTTTGGCCGCCCGATCGACATTCCCCTGAAGGACATCGAGTCCGTTACCACGTCGCACTGGTTCAACGGCGCGCTCTTTCAAGCCCTGACCGGCTTTGTGGTTGATTGCCCCCGGAGCGGCCGGAAACCCTTTGGATTTGCCGTGCCCGACGGCGACACCTGGCGCGCTATCCTGCCCCGCATCATCGCCTAGGCAGCCTGTTCACATTCCGAGTTCCGCGACGCTCCCGCTACCTATCCGCGCCCTGAACTGGTACTATGGCGGCCCGGATACACGCCAGGGAGAAACAAACACGATGAAATACGTCGCTTTCGGCAATACGGGCATTCGGGTATCGCCCGTGTGCCTCGGCACCATGACCTTTGGAAAAGAGGCCGATGAGCCCACATCACGCGCCCTGATGGACCGCGCCTTCGACGCCGGCATCAACTTCTTCGACACCGCCAACATCTACAACAAGGGGCTCACCGAAGAAATCGTCGGGAGATGGCTCCCGTCCCGCCGCGACGCCATCGTCCTCGCCTCAAAAGTCCATTTTCCCACCGGCGCGGGCCCGAACGACCGCGGCAGCTCCCGCCGGCACATCCTGCGGGAGGTCGACAAAAGCCTCAAACGCCTCCAGACCGACTGGCTCGACATCCTCTACCTCCACCATTGGGATACCGAGACGCCCATCGAAGAGACCCTCTCCGCTCTGACCACTCTGGTCGAGAACGGGAAAGTTCATTACTGCGGCGTGTCCAATTTCGCCGCATGGCAGACCATGAAAGCCATTGCGGCCGCCCGGGCGGGGAGATGGGCCCCCATTGCCTGCATCCAGCCCATGTACAATCTCGTGAAACGCCAGGCCGAAGTCGAGATCCTGCCGATGGCCGCGTCTCAACACCTGGCCGTATGCCCGTACAATCCCCTCGCCGCGGGCCTGCTCACCGGGAAATACCGCCGCGGCGAGACCGGCCGGCTCGACGAAAACCCGATGTATAAGGACCGCTACGCCGACCCCGTCTACGCGGAGGTCGCAGCACGCTTCGTGGACCACGCCCTCACACAGGGACAGTCCCCGGCCGCGCTGGCCGTGGCCTGGGTCATCGCCCACCCGGCCGTTACCTCCGCCATCATTGGCGCGCGCAGCCTCGAACAGCTCAACGACACCCTCGGATGCCTCGATATCGCGCTGGACCCCGACCGGCGCGCCGAGATTTCCGCGCTCTCCATCGAACCGCCTCCCGCAACCGACCGGACCGAAGAGCGCCAGGCGGCGCAGGGAACACCATGATCAACCCGCCGGCAACGGGCCATACTGCCGTACACAAGGCCTCCCGCCCGCGGAGGAATGAGGATCCGCCATGGGGGAATTCAGAGACGTCGTCAAGAACATCGTAGCCAACACCGAAACCGTCGTTTTCGGCAAGACCGGGGTCGTCAAGACCGCCCTCGCGGCCGTCCTCGCCGGCGGGCACGTCCTGCTCGAAGACGTCCCCGGCGTGGCCAAGACCGTCCTGGTGCGCAGTCTCGCCATCTCGAGCGGCTGCTCGTTCCGGAGGATCCAGTGCACCCCCGACCTGCTGCCCTCCGACGTCACGGGGGTTTCGATCTTCAACCCCCAGACCCGCGAGTTCGAGTTCCGGCCCGGACCCATCTTCTCCCAGATGCTCGTGGCCGACGAAATCAACCGGGCCACCCCCCGCACCCAGTCGGCTCTCCTCGAAGCCATGGCGGAGAGCCAGGTGTCCGTTGACGGCCTGACCCACAAGATGGCCGAGCCTTTTATCGTGTTTGCCACGCAGAATCCCGTCGAACACGAAGGGACGTTCCCGCTCCCTGAAGCCCAGCTCGACCGCTTCATGCTCAAACTTTCCATGGGCTACCCCAGCCTCATCGTCGAAGCCAAAATGCTCGAGGAAACTCGCCTCAAACACCCCCTGGACAGCCTCCAGCCCGTCGCCGACCCCGTCACCCTCGCCCGCATGCAGCGGGGCGTCCGGGAGGTCTTCGTCCATGAAAAAGTCCGCGATTACCTTCTGCGGATCGTTGCGGCCACCCGGCAATCGGCCCACCTCACTCTCGGGGCCAGTCCCCGGGCGTCCATGGCCCTCTTCCGCGCCGCCCAGGCCCTGGCCGCCATCGAGGGTCGCGGTTACGTCATCCCCGACGACATCAAGGTCCTGGCGCACCCCGTCGTCGAACATCGCCTCATCCTCAACCCCGAAAGCCGCCTGCGCCGGGTCACCTCGTACACCGTGCTCCACGACATCCTGGAACAGGTCCCCGTCCCCGCCGGCCGGGCAGATTGGAAACAATAGATCGAATTCTGCATAATCGGGCCAATTTTAGATGCCACTTCCGACACCATCCGTTGTATACTAGGGGTGGTAGCTGGCAATAACTGGGATAGAACCGGTAAGAATCACCCTGCTCATGATGAGATTGTTCGCACGAAAAAAGGACGCGCCGCAGGAACTCGACGAAAAGGGAGAGTTCAGTGAAGAGCAGCGCACTCCTTCTACCCTCGAACTCACCCATGTCGGCCCCTACGAGATTATCGCCCCCATCGGCAGCGGCGGCATGGGAACCGTGTACAAGGCCATCGACCGGAAACGCGACCAGCTCGTCGCCATCAAGGTCCTGGACCGGCGCTACGACCTCGACAAAAAACGGCGCAAACAGGACTATCTCGGCCGCGAAGTCTTGATTGCCGCCTCGCTCGAACATCCGTCTATCATCCGCATGCACAAGGAAATCGTCGAGCAGGAAGATTCCAACGGAAACGTCCGGCGCTGCCTCGTCATGGAACTGGTCGACGGCCACAACCTCCGCAAGCACATCAAGGACCGCGACCTGAGCATGAACCAGATGGTCGACCTGACCATCCGCCTGTGCAACGGCCTCGATTTTCTCCACCAGCATGGCATCGTCCACCGGGACATCAAACCCGAGAACTTCCTCTTCTCGCGCGACATGCGAAAGGTCAAAATCGTGGACTTCGGCCTCTCCAAATCCAACGCGAGCTGGCGCACCCGCTGGATGCGGGAAGGCGGGGGGACGCGCCGCTACATGTCGCCCGAACAGCTCTCGAAAAAGAAGCTCGATGCCCGTTCCGACATTTTCTCCCTCGGCATCACCCTGTACGAACTCTTCGCGGGCAAACACCCCTGCGACGGCCAGGATTCGCGCGAAATCATGCGGCAGATTCGAAGCAGCAAGTACAAGTTCGAACCGCCCTCCAAACACAATCCCGAAATCCCGCGCCAGATCGACCAGATCATTCTGAAAGCCCTGCGCCGCCGCCCCGAACGGCGCTACCAATCGGTCACGGAAATGTTGCTGGACCTCTCGCGGGTCTCGGCGTCGCGCATCTGAAACGCGGAGGGGCCTTGCGGCAACCGGCCCCCGGCCAACTCAAGGCAAAAGGAACATAAAGGAAAGCATGGGTCCTAAGAAACGCAAAGACGACATCAGCCTGACAAAGATCATTCTCGGCATCTGCCTGATTGCGGTCATCGCCTTCGGCGTGCACCGCGCCGCACGCTGGTTCAAGGAAGACTATGTCGGCGGCGCCCTGGAAGCCGCCGCGCCCTCGGAACTGGCGCGCGCCGAAGAGGCGTTCCAGGCCGGCAACCTCGACGAGGCCCGCGGCATCCTGCTCCCCATCGTCGAAAAGACCCGCAATGACGCCATCTCCCCCCAGGCCCTGCTTCTCCTTGCACGGGTGGAAGAGCGCGGGGGAGACAGCCAGAAATGCCTCGCCTACCTCAAGCGGGCGGCGGAAGAGTTCCCCGAAAGCCCCATCAGCGCCCAGGCCGAACTCGCCTATGCCCGCGCCCTGGAAAAACATGGCCAAGCCGACGAGGCCCTCGCCATCTTCACTGCCCTCCAGGAAAACGCCGCGCCCGAAGTGCGCGCGCCCGCCCTCTGCGGTCTCGCTCGCGCCGCCGAACGCGCGGATGATCTCGAACAGGCCCGCGCCCTGTGCCGCGAAGCCGTGCGCGACGCCGCCTGGAATTCGCCCGACTGGGACGAAGCCGCCGAGGCGCTCGGACGCTTGAATATCGCGCTCATTTTCTCCCCCAAACCCACCCCCGAAAGCCAGGTCTACACCGTGGAACGCGGCGACAATCTCACCAACATCGGGATGAAGCTCAACACCACCCAGGGCCTCCTGATGCGCGCCAACGCGCTCGACAAAGTCACCACGCTCAACGTCGGCGACCGCATCAAATTCACGCCCAGGGATTTCCGGATCATCATCGAGCGTTCCACCTGCCGGCTCTTCCTGCTCGACGGCGATGGCCTCTTCAAGTGCTACCGCGTCGGGCTGGGCAAGACCGGACACGAGACCACCCTCGGTGAATACCGGATCGGCAACAAGCAGGTGGACCCCACCTGGTTCAAGCCCAACGCCGGGCCCATTCCCCCCGGCGACCCCAGAAATGAGCTGGGCTCGCGCTGGATGCCCCTCGTCCCCGAACGGGAGGAACTCCCCACCGACCTCGGCATTCACGGAACCATCGCGCCCGAAACCATCGGCGAACACTCCTCGAGCGGATGCGCCCGCATGCACAACGCGGACGTAGAGGAATTGTACGACCTCGTCGTGCGTTCCACTCCCGTCGAGATTGTCGAAACGGTGGACCCGCGCGATCTGGGCCTGTAGGCAGCCGGGAACCGTTTCCCGCTGTCGGCATGGCATACGCGACGACGAGTATTGACTTTCAATCTGCAACACCTGAATAATACGAGAGCGTGGCGGAAGTACTTCCCGGTAAAGAACTTGAGACGACCGTGCCGGACAGGGGGACAAGCCGCCCGGGGGAATCATGGAAGCGCTGTGGGATCGCATTGAGGAACTGGCCATGGACAAATCCGGCTCCGGAAAGCTCGTGCCCGTCGAAGACGCCGGCCTCTTTCTGGCGCTCGCCGTGGAAACTGCCCGTTTTTGCGAGGCCAATCGCGATGCCTCCACTGTCGTGTTCGCCGATGCCCAGACAGCCGGTCAGGTCCCCCAACTGGCGGCCGTCGTTCAACACGCGGCCTTTGCCGCATGCACCGGCCCCCGCCCCGAGAGCTGGAAAAAGGCCGGCAATACCGTTCAAGTGCAATCGCCCGACAAACTGCTTGAACATCGGTTTCTCATGGTTTTTTCGCCATCCCTCAGCTTCGCCATCGCGGGCGTCCACATCAACACGGCCGCGCAAAACCTCTTCCGCGGCGGGTGGACCTGCGAACGCAAATGCGTGGAATCCATGCTCCAGGAATTCGCCGCGGCGTCCCAGCTCTCCTGCAACGCGCCGACCGCCCCCGCAGCCGCACCGGATGCGGCCGAAACCTCGCTGCTCCTGGCCACGCGCCTCATGACCAGCATGGTGGCGCACTTCTCCGCCCGGCAACAGGACATCGCGATGGATCGCCACGACCTGTTCTCGGTGCTGGAAATCCTGAAAGCCATTTCATCGCGGCGCCGGGCACACGATGTGCTCTTCGTGTTCGTGGAGCAGATCGCCCGCGTCATCGAAACCAACCGCTGTTCCATCGTGCAGGTCTGGGGCGGGGAACGGAAGGGTCGCGTCCAGGCCTCCCACGAAGACGAAACCGTCTCCGACCTCGTCATCGACCTGGAGAAGTACCCCGAGATCCTGCATGCCATGGAAACCCGCCAGAAAGTCGTGATCAACGACGTCGCGCGGCATCGTCTGACCCGGCAATATGCCCGCCAGCTGTCCGAGGCCGGCATCCGGGTCCTCATGGTCATTCCCATCGTGCTGTTCGACCCCAACGTGGGTTCGCTGTTCCTGCGCGTCACCCGGCGCCGCGGTTCCTTTGCGCTGCGCGAAATCGGCTTCTGTGAAATCGTCGCCGAGGCCGCCGGCAACGCCCTCGAACGCGCGCAGCTCTTCGAGCGCATTCAGCGCGCCAATGAGCGCCTCGAACGCCTCGCCGTTACCGACGCCCTCACCGGCCTTCACAACCGCCGCCATTTCCATCAACGGCTCCAGGAAGAGTATCAGCGAAGCAAACGCTACGCCCTGCCGCTCGCATGTGTCATGTTCGACATCGACGATTTCAAGAAAATCAACGATACCTACGGGCACCTTCAGGGCGATTCCGTGCTTCGCGAAATCGCCGCTCAAACCAACGCGCTCATCCGCAAGACCGATATCTGCGCCCGCTATGGCGGCGAGGAGTTTGTCATTGTCATGCCCCAGACCGGCATCGTGGGCGCGCGCTCTCAGGCGCACCGCCTGCTCGAGGTCCTGCGGACCCACAAATACCCCGGGCTGCCCCCCAAGGCCAGGGTCACCGTGAGTATCGGCGTTGCCGTCCTCGATTTGGACACCATGGACAATTGCGACGCCCTGGTTGCACAGGCCGATGTCGCCCTGTACGAGGCCAAACGCCTCGGCAAGAACCGGGTGGTCGTCGCACAGACTTCGGGAGACAAAACGTGAAACGTCCTGTCCTGTTCCTCTTGGTTGTGGCCGTCTCGCTCGCGGGCTGTCAGACGTTCATGCCTGCCTTCACCCGCATGAAGCCGGCGTACGAAGAGTTGCCCGCCGATGCGCTGAAGGAAAGCGCCCTCAAAATCGAGCGCGCCATCCAGGACGGAACCCCTCCCGAACTTGCCGACACCCCCGCGCTTACCCTCAATGCGCCCCCCATCCAGCAAGCCATCCAGACCCGCGTGTCCCGCGCCGCACTGGTCAACGAACTCCTCGATAAAGGGTTCGCCTGGGAACGCCAAAACGGGCACCTCTACATCATCCGCAATCGCGAATACAAACAGGCCACCACACGCCGTGAACGCGATCGCAACGCCCTGATCGTCACCGGCGAATGGGACGACCGCTGGATGCTCTACGAGCAACTGCGCAAGGTCAATGATTTCCCCCCGAAATCCCTCTCGGCCATCCAGCGCATCTTCCATGAGGCCCGGCTCGAAGTCATGAAGACCGGCCAGTTGTACGAAACCGGCGACGGCGACCCCGCCCCGAAACAATAGCGCCCGGCGGAGCAAGGAATGACACTCGTAGCGCTCTTCGCGGTCTTGGCCGCCCTCGGCGGAAGTTCCGGCCCGCCCGGCGCATGCGCGCACCGAGGCGATGTCCGGTTCTTTCCCGAAAACACCCTGCCCGCCTTCACGTCCGCGGTCGCCAAAGGCGCACACATGATCGAGTTCGATGTATACCTGACCAGCGACGGCGTGCCGATCATCATCCACGACAATACGTTGGACCGCACCACGAACGGCACGGGCAACGTCACCGCATACTCACTGGAGGAATTGCGCACGCTGGATGCCGGAGCCTGGTTCGATCCGAAATTCGCCGGCACGCGTATCCCCACTCTTCAGGAGACATTGGCGGTGATTCCCCGGTACATCCTCTGTAATGTGCACCTAAAGTCAGCCCCCGGGCTGGCCGCGGCAACAACCGCCGTCATCGCAGGGGAAGAGCGTCTCGACCAGTGTGTGCTGGCATGCTCCATCGAACAGGCCGCGGAGGCCCGGAGCGTGGCCCCTGAAATCAGGATCTGCAACATGAGCGAGCGGCGCCGATCCCTGGCCGAATACGTCGACGCCACGCACAGGACCAACGCCGCATTTCTACAAGTCCATCATAGAACGGCCGACGGCCTTGCCGAACAGCTTGCCAGAGCAAGAGAATGGGGCATTACCGCCAATTACTTCTATGCCGATACCCCGGACGATATCCGGCGTGTGGCGGATGCCGGAGCCCAATACATACTTACCAACGACCTGGACACCTGCCTCGCCGTGTTGCGGAACGAGTTCGGGGTCCGGCCCGCACGCCATCCCGTGAAGGCGCCGGCCACCCGAAAGTCCACGGCGCCGCCATCCCGGTAGCCTCCGCAACCCGGGACTGACTGTGGTGCGGTTGTCTATAGGCTCTGCGCTGCCTCCAGCACATCCTCGGCGTGGCCTTCCGGCTTCACCTTTGGCCATACCTTCGCGATCCTGCCGTCTCTGTCGATGAGAAACGTGCTGCGCTGAACTCCCCAGTATTTCTTGCCGTACATGCTCTTTTCGACCCAGACGCCATACTTTTCCGCGACTTCGTGGTTCTCATCGGCAAGCAATTCGAACGAAAGCCCGTATTTCCCGGCGAACGTGCAGTGGGAGGCCACGCCGTCCGGGCTCACCCCCAGCACGCGCACCCCGGCCTTTTCATAGTTGGCCGCCAGCGCCTGAAACCCCTTGGCTTCCACGGTGCAGCCGGGCGTATCGTCCTTCGGGTAGAAGTAAACAACTACCGGGCTTCCCGAAATATCCGACAACTTCACGTTCGTCCCGCTGCTCGAGGGCAGAGTGAAGGCCGGCGCTTTCTTCCCAACTTCAGGCAGTGACATACGGTTTCTCCTTCTTGATTCGGGGCGGTTCGTCACCCGGCGCCCCCTCCGTAGACTAACACAGCCCCGCCCCTGGAAAATCCCTCAAGACTCCGCGGCATCAGCCGCTTGCTCTACTCGCAGACAATGAAAACGGGACTCCCGGGACCCCGGAACGGGGTCAAGAAGAGATTGGCCACAGAGAACACTAAGTTTGAAGACGCCGGACAAGAACGGGGACATGCTCCAAGCGCCGTCCCCGGCGCGACTACGTGTCCCCGTTCGGATGACAGGCGAGGGTGCCGGTCCCACACCCGAGAGGGGATGCGCAACCCCGAAGGGGCGACCGAGAAGAGCCCGGGTTTGGCCCGCAGATCAGCGGCGCGCCCAGAGTAAGTCCCGTGAGGGACGAAAGAGAATAGCCCCGGGTTTCAACCCGGGGTCCAGGCAACCCCCAAAACCCCAAGTCCCGTAGGGACGGCAGAGTCGAAGATGCCGTCCGATAGATGAACGGCCAGACTGCGTACAATGATCACAAAACGGTGAAAGAGGAATTGTTGACGTTTCTCAAACGGCACGGGATCGAATGTGATCCCAGATGCATCTGGGAGCTA
>JAAYAQ010000010.1 GCA_012719295.1 Candidatus Hydrogenedentota bacterium
GCCTCGAATGCGCCGGGACCGTCGTGGAGGAGTCTTCCGCCGGCTTCCAGGTGGCTGGCCCCGAGCGTTTCCACGAGCGTCAGTTCCCGGCCCTTGCCTTCGAGGTGGAGCATGTCGCCCCGGAAAACCACGTTTCCGCAGGCGGTTTCGAAGCTGCCGCCGCACAGAGCCACTACATCGACAAACCCGTCGGCGCGAACGATCTCGACGGCGTGCTCCCCCAGGCGCTTCACGGAGTGCAGTCGCGGCGCCGCGGCGTCCGGGCTGCCGGGCTCGTAGACCGTGACAAACGTGCTCTCGAGGGGCGTTCCATCTTCGGATCGGCGCCGGGCAATCACGTAGCTCGATAGCGGCATGTGCGGATAGAGTCCAGGCGCGGAGGCGAAGATGGCCTGCGCCGGATCCCCGGCCACATGCATGCGGAGGGTGGTTGGGACCTCGCCGTCGATGGTCCAGGCGCCGCCCCAGAGCCCCGCGGGCGTGCCGGTCCGCACATCGAAGAAGAAGCCATAACCGGTTCCCGGCGGCGGATTCCAGTACGGTTTGTTGGGGTACCCGTGGATATCGCCGTCCATGCCGATGCTGCGGCCCCAGTCGTACCCCTCGGCGAGGCTGCCTTCCCGGGCTTCGAGCGCCTCCACCGCGAACGGTTCAAGGGCTGTGCCGATGCTGCCGAAACCGTAGTCGTGCGTATTGCCGCCCGCCACGCGGAACAGGTCCACGAGATAGCCCCCGCGGGCCATGAGCGCCAGGGTGCGGCGGTACTCGGTCACATTGGAGGCGGCGTAGCTGAGTTCGCTGGCGGCCTGGACCAGCTTTACGCCCGGCAGGTCGGCGAAGAGCAGAAGGCTGCCGCCCGAACCGGGCTGTTCGAGCTGGTTGGATTCGTCGACAGTCACGAGACCGTGGCTGACGGTGCTCGATGCCCAGCCACAGTGGGTGTGGGTGCTGCCGAGACCGTATCCGATGTCGTAGCTGAGTTCGTAGCCGTTGGCGTAATACAGCAGGCCGAGGTCGTCGGGATCGCCGTGGTTCAGGCTGGGTCCGAACCGCATGAAGACCGCCTGGCCGTCCGAACGCAGCATCGCCATGCCCTTCATCCCGGCCACCCAGGAGCCCGTCACTCGGTCCGCGGCTTCGGGGGGCAACTCGGCGCTGCCCTCCGGGGCGGGGGCGGCGTGCCAGAGCAGCCACGGGTCGCGCTGCTCGCTCCGCTGGCGGTTGACGTCGCCCTCGGCGAGCCAAAGCAGGGTCGCGCCATACGCCGCGCGCTGTTCGGCCCCGGTCGTCCGCGCATACAGCCGTTCCAGGTAGCCGTAGTCGGTGATCGACATCGGCCGCGCGGGCAGGGGCTTGTGGCCGTAGTCGGGAGCGGCGTCGCCGAAATTGGGCATGCGTCCCGCCATCATGACCGTCAACTCGGGGAGATACAGCGACGACTGCATCTTCGGGTAGTCGTACAGGTTGATGCCGTCGGGATACTCCTCGTTCCGGAGGTTGTAGAGCGGGTCGGCGAAGGTCAGGTACAGACTCCGTGCATGGATGGCGTATCCGAGCGCGGTCTCGTAATACCGGCCGTCGCGGTCAATGTTGTTCTCCAGCATGGTGTAGATCGAAAACGCGCTGCTGACGGCGTTGTCGATGTAGGTGGGGATGTCGAGCAGGCAGCCCACCGCCAGCGCGCCCCGCACATAGTCCGCGTGTCCGTTGTGCAAGGCGCCGTGATAGCTGTGCTCGTAGCAGTAGTAGGCGCCATCCAGGAGCAGGTAGTTCACGATGTTCTCGCGGCGCGTCATGCCTTCCCGGAGCGACGGTTTGTCCATCGCCGGGCTGTTGTACATGAAATCGAACTGGTCGACATACTTCACGAGGGTCCGGGCCACCTGGTACCACGGCCGGGCCAGGCGCCCGCTCGGCGGGTCGCTCGGATAATCCCACGACCCCGCGGTGGATTCCGCATAGATCGACGCCAGCGCGTCCAGCAGCAGCGTGCCGCGCTCGGCATAGCGTTCGTCCCCGGTCAGCAGATACGCTTCCGAGATCGCAGGCAACGCGTTGAGGGTCCATTGTTCGGTTACCCAGGCGTTGTAGATGCCCACGAAATAGTGGATGCGCCCGTCCTCGGCCCGGTACCCCGTGCCTGGATCCGGGTACTCGTCGTTGGGAAACCAGCGGCCTTCGTCGTTTCGGACCTGGCGGGGGTGGTCCCAACTGCAGCGCGCGCCCGACCAGGCGCCGCCGAACCGGCTCCCCGTCGATGGATCGCCCGTGAACCCGTAGGCATACGCCGCGCCCGGTTCGGGAAGAAACTGCAGCCAGTAGTCGTCCGGCTCGCGCAACCACTCGTCCGCGGCCTGGATGATGGCGTCGCGTCTGGCCCGGGCCCACTCGAATTCCTCGCAGCGTCTCTTCGCGGCGTCCACATCCGCCGGGGTGAGGTTCACGCAGGGATGCTCCGCCCGGCCGCGCACGGCGATGTTCGCCTTCTGTTTCGGTTGCGACGTGCCGCCCAGCCCCTCGAGCCGGCGGTCGGGATCCAGGGCGGCCTGGATCTCGAATAGCCCGACGTAGTTGCGCGCTTCATGCACGGAATGGACCGTCACCCGCACGGTTCGCGCTGTACGGGGTTCGAACCGGATGACGGGATTCGGGACGTCTGCCTCCAGGGCCAGCATGACAGGCGCCCCGTCGGAAAAGGAGACCTCGATGTCCTTCCACGCCGCGTACAAAGAGTCCACGGCAATATGCAGCAGCACGGTGTCCAGCTCGACCGGTTCAGCGAAGCGCAGCTCGAACCATTGCGGCATGGGGGTCTTGTCCGCGCTGGCCCACCGGGTTGCCGGCATGCCGTCGACCGCCATGGCGCTCGCGTAGGTCCCGCCGGTCTCGGAGGACGCGGCCACGCTGAGGCCTTCGGAATAGATGCGCGGGCCAGCGGCGCCCGCCGTCAGCATCAGGGCAATTGCCAGAAACTGCATGTCAGAGACCTCCCCTCCCGGGCGAACCGGTCCTGCCGGCCCACGTCCTGCGCTCCGTGCGGGCGGCGCAGGCGGGTCGTGCGGCAGGCTACCGCACCGCGATCGAGGCGATACTGGCCGCCTCGAAGCGCCAGTCGTTGGCGGCGTTCTCGACGCGAACCTGCACGGTCTTGCCGGCATACGGGGTCAGGTCGACGGCGACCTCCTGCCATTTCCCCTTGGTGTCGATGAGCGATTCGTGCGCCAATTGGCCGTTCACCAGCACACGCAGCAGGAAATCGCCCCGATTGTCCGAGGCCACCGTCGCCACCAGCGCCTTCGCGCCGGCGGGCACGTCGATCGCGGCTTCGATCGCGGCCGGTTCCTCCGGGCTCACGGGGTGCAGGACGAGCATCTTCTCCACGCCGTCCTGTCCGGTCCGGACCCCCGGGTCCATCTCAAAACCGCACGCCGCCACGCGCCACGCGGGATTCCACAGGCGCATCTCGACGGGCGTGATCACGGTGCGCAGCAGTTCCTCCTGATGCACCCATTGCTCGAGCGTGAGGGGCGGCGCGGCCGGCTGCCTCAGAATGTGGTACACGTCGCCTTCGATCCTTCCGCCGGACCGTGCGATGATCTGCTCTGTGACGGTCTGGCAGGCCTCGATCAGCGTATCGAATCCGTAGTCGGTATGAATGAACTTCTCGTCTCGAATCGCGTCGATGCCGGCGGTGAATTCCGCCCCCATCGCGCTGAACCCCTTCATGCAGCCCAGCACGCCCGTCGCATTGGAGGGATTGCAGTCGGCGTCCTGGCCGCAACGCGTGGCGATCTCCGCCGTGCGCAGCAGATCGCCCTTCCCGTACAGGAGCCCCATGGCGATGTAGGCCCCGTTGAGTTTCGCGTCAATGTTAAACGGAGTTCCCGGCATGCAATCGACATCGTCCTGCCATTTTTCCTCGATGCGCTCCCATGTCGCGCGCCAGTCGCCGGGCGCCAGGTCGTGCCAGGCAATCACGTCCTCGATGCATTGCCGGTAGAGCGATTCCGGGGGGATGCAGTCAAGCCCGGCCTGGAGAACGGCCCGGACGTCCTCATCTTCGAAATACGCCGCCGCGTACATCCCCGCCACGAACATCCCGCCGTACAGCCCGTCGCCATAGTTCATGATGCGACCGAATACGTCGCACAGCCGGTTCGATTCCCCGGCCAGTCCCGGACACAGGATGCCGAACAGGTCGGCCTCGATCTGGAAATCGATGTCGTCGGCATGGCGGTTGTACAGCGGATGGCCCGACATCGGCGGCATGATGCCTGCCCGCACGTTCTCGCGGCCGTAATAATTGGCATGCCAGAGGGGGTACTCCGTGTTCGCGAACGCCCGGCCGGCCTGCTCGTACGTGATATCCAGGCCATGGTCTTCGAGCGCCTTCAGGAACGTCATCTCAACGTAGCAGTCGTCCTGCTGAATGGCCCCGGCGATGTATTCCGGCTTCCACGGGCGCAGCTCTTCGTCGATCGCGACGCCGTTGAACCGGAACTCGTACGGCGCGCCGAAACACACCCCGAACATCTGCCCCGCCCACGCGCCCCGGCACTTGTCGAGGAAGCGGGCCTTTTCCAGCGGGGCCGTCTCCGCCGCCCCCGCGGCAAGACCTCCCGCAATAACGCCAAAACAAACAAGCAAAACCGCCGTGCGCATGCTACGTCCTCCTTGTTGCGTGCCCGAACGTATCGTGGAGTTTTCGCCGCGGAAAATCAAGAACACTCGAGGCCGGAGCCCCCTGGCCCATGGAGCGATCGAGTCGTTACCCCGGGGCCGCTGCCAGGCCCGTCACGACCAGCAAAACGACAGGCATTCTCAGCAATCTGCCTTCACACCGCGTCTCCGCGGCCACAGTTCGCGTAACGGAGCGGACCGGTTGGGCAACTCACGATTTGCAGCGCAACAGTCGCATGCGGGCAGGCCGTCGTTGATACCATTCTTCGCCGTTCTCCCATGTCACGGCCCGTGGGGCCTATTTCCACCGCAAGACGGACCAGTGGGCCGGGTGGTCGGTTTCCGAATCGGGGGAAAGCACATAATACGACTCGACAACCTCGAAATTGGGTGATGTGAATATGTAGTCGATGCGCCGTGTGCTGACGTCGTAGTCCCGGTTCTCGGGCGTGCTTTCCGGCCAGTGCGGGTGCGGCGGCCCGCTACCGCCGGGATACATCTGCAGCCACGTTTCGGACAGCACGTCCGTCACCAGTTCATAGGCGGGACTGCCGGGGCGCGTGTTGTGGTCGCCCATGGTGATTACAGACTCGTACGGGGCGCATTCGTTCACGAGGGCCTCGGCGTGGGCACGTTTGACCTCCTCCGGCCCGGCCGGGTGGTTGTTGAACAGGCCGATGCGGCGGCCGCCAACCTGGATCTCGGCCACCGCGGTGCCGACCTCATCGATGGTGCTATAGGTGAAGATGGTTCGCGGGTGCTCCAGGGGAAAACGCGAGAGGATGGCCGTCCCGTATGTCCCCGAGATGGTGTTGGGACCATAATACACATGGTAACCCAAGTTCTCGGCGAAGAACCTCGGTGCATCCGTGTGGCCCTGCGACGGACGCGCCGTGTCGCTTTCCTGCAGGCCGATGATGTCCGCATTCACCTCCCGGAGAAATGCGAGCTGGCCGTGCAGGTTTCGATTGCCCTCGACGTCCGTCCCCTGCTGCATGTTGTACGTGAGCACGGTCAATGTCTCGGGGCTGTTCAGGGGGCTGGGAGCGCCTGCGCTCCGGTACGCCGCGCCAGCGAGGGCAAACAGGCCAATGGCCAACGCTGCAATCCCCAGAGGAATGAGCGGTGGGCCGTCCTTACGTAGCGGAAACGCGGCCTGCCACACGGGGAGCAGTAAGGGGATGAGCATGCCGGCGCCCACCAGGACAAACGGCAGGTAAAACTTGTTCCTGAGTACGTGTCCCAGCGGGCCCAGGTACCCCCACGTGTTGGTGAAGATCAGCAACAGCGTGACCACGACGAGAAAGACCATGCCGGCCAAAATCGGAAACGCCTGTGCACGCGGACTCGCACCAGACCCCTGCGTGAACGCGGCCATGACGTTAAATACGACGACCGGAGACAACAGAAACATGAGATAGAAGGGTATGTGGTACGGCCACGCCGTGGGGTGCACGATGAGCACCGGGGCGCTCGGAGAATCCGGAAAACCCACCCGGTGCAGCAGTATCCCGGCCACGAGGGCTGACACGAACGCCGCGTTCCAGACGACAAGCATCCCCCGCGATAACGGGACCGGACTCCTCAGCCCGGCGGCTTGAAAAACCAGGATCAACCCGAACGAGAGTGAGATGATGAGCAGTCCGGTGAGGTAACTGCTTCCCGACCATGCCGTCACGACGGCGGGACTCGACAGCACCAGATAGACGACCGCGAGGTTTGAGAAGAGGAGTAAGGATGCGGCCACGCGGCCGGCCCATGTGCCCGATGGCGGCGGTTCGTTGGTTTCGGAGCCGGGTAACGAACCCGCACACAGAAACGCCGCGCACGCCACAAGGGCCCACGCCAGAACATCCCCCTGCCTCCCCATGGAGATGTCGAACGAGGAGCCCCACGCCCGAAACGCTATGGACAGGAGTACGGCTATCGCCAGGCCCAGTCCAAGGCTCCTCGGCGACACTCGGGATCCGTCGAGCGGCAGACAGCAGACCGCAACGAGAAAAGCGCCCGCACCCGCGCCCGCGGCAAATATCAGGGTTGTCCCCTCGAGTAACGGACATAGCGCCCGCGCCACAAACATCACGACGAGACTGCCCACGAACAGCCACCGCGGCGCGCCTCGCCCCGCGAACAGCGCCACGAGGGGAGCCAGCATAAATACCAGCCCCAGCAGCTCCTTGCCAGGGCTCAGTTCAATCAGACTCAGCCGGTAGATGCTCTCGATCCAGATCGTCAGCAATTGAATGAAAAAGAGAAAGCAAAACGCGCTCAAAAGGGCCGGGCGTGCGTCGCCGGCATCCGGTTGAGGTTCCGTCATAAACGTTTCCTCCACACGCACTCACGGCGGCGCGGTCTTCGAGGCGGCATGAGCGTCCTGCTCATGATGAACCACTACCCTGAGCGCCCGCTTTCCCGGCCTCTGCCTCCGCGTCCTGGGTTCTCCGTGGCAACTATCCGGAATCTTCAGCCACAGAAAACCCGGAGTGCACGGAGCGGGGGACAGGTCACGCCCGCCGCTATCCCACGATCTTCATGAGGCGTTTTTCGCACTGAATCATGGACCGCACGGTGTGGTAGTTGATCTTCCACGCATGCCCCATGTAATCCCACAGGCGGTTGTTGTTTTCGTCGAACAGGGGATACCATTCGCCCACCTCGTGGTTGATGACGTGGTCCATCACGAAGCGGTGGACGTTCTCGTACGCGTCGAGGTATTTGTCGTCGCCAAAGAGGAGATAGGCATCGAGCATGCCCACGAGGCACTCGGCCTGTTGCCAGAACTCCTTGTTCTTCTCGCGGGCCGGCCCGTCGTGGGGCCCTTCGCAATACACCCCGCCGCGATCCCAGTCGATGCCGTAGCGGTGGCAGTGATCGTAGATCTTGCGGAAGGCCTCGAGGTACCCGCTGCGCTCCTGGCCCAGGATGTTCAGCGTGTGGTTCAACAGCCACGCGAACTCGACGTTGTGCCCGAAACTGGTGTTGTTCATGGGCCGTCCCGACTCGTCCTGGACGTCGCGGTCGGAGCCCCACACGTCGGCGAACAGAATCGCGCGCAACGGCGTCCAGTCCAGCGCGAACTGGGCGATGCCGGTGCCGAATTCGGGGTCGATGATGCGCTTGAACAGCAGCTCAATCATTTCCTGCGTGCGGTCGTAAATCAGTTGCGCGCCCGAGGCCTCGTAGAGGTTCGTGAAGGCCTCCATGAGGTGCATGTGGATGTCGAACGATTTGCGATCGCCGCCGTACTTGCCCGGCCGCTTCTTCGTGAAGTCTTCCTCGAGAAACTCGTAATAGCCGCCGTAGCAGTTGTCCGCCATGCGGGTCTGGAGGACCTCGTAGTTGCGCATGGCCCATTCCAGTCCGCGCGGGTCGCCGGTGGCCATCTGGTATTCGCTTAACGCGTAGACGCCGAACGAATGGCCGTAGCCCAGTTTGCTCCGGTTGATGGGCGTGCCGTCGCGCTCTACGGTCCAGTACCATCCGCCGTATTTGTTGTCCCACATGTGTTCGAGCAGGAAATCAACGCCCTGCCGGGCGATGTCGAGGGCCTTCGGGCCGCCGTACCCGGCGCGGTACATCGACGAGAACGTGAAAATCATGCGCGTCTGGCACACCAGCGTCTTCACGGTCTCCCCCGTGGGATTGCCGTCCTTGTCAAAATAGGTCAGGAACCCGCCGTATTCCTCGTCGACCCCGCGGTTCATCCAGAACGGGATCAACTCTTCGCGGAGGTGGTGTTGTACTTCACTGAGTAAAGCCTTGCAGCGGTCTTTCATGGCGCGTCATCCCCTATGGTATTGCCGGTTGCGGCCCCGCACCAGTCTACGGAAGCCGCCCCGCGCTTGGCAAGTGGCGCGGGCCCGCCCTTTCCTGCGCGGGCTGCGTTATCGGACAGATTGCCCCAGGCCGCGCCGGAGGCGTTTGACAGCGAGGACGGCGAGGTAGACGGCTGCGCCGGTGACGATGATCGTGGGGCCGCTCGGGAGGTCATAGGGATAGCTCAGGGCGATGCCGGCGGTGGAGAATACCATGCACAACAGAACCGCGATACCCATAATCCACGCCATCCGCCGCGAAAACTGCCCTGCCACGGCCGCGGGCAGCGTCAGCAGGGCAATGACCAGAACAATCCCGACGAGGTAAACCAGCAGGACGATGGTCACCGCGATCAGACACAGCAGCAGGAGGTAGTAGCGTTCGACGGCCAGGCCGCGCGTGCGCGCGAATTCCTCGTCGAAACAGACCGCCAGCAGCTTGTTGTAGAAGAATACCGCGACAGCCACAACCACGAGGTCCAGCCCGGCAACCAGCCAGACGTCGCGCCTGGCGATGAGCAGGATGTCGCCGAACAGGTAGCTCATGGTGTCTTTGTTGTACCCGGGGGTCTTGGCGAGCAGGAGCAGGCCCAGGGCCATGCCTACGGCCCAGACGGCCCCGATGACGGTGTCTTCGCGTTCCCTGGCGCGCAGGCTGACAATGCCGATGATGAGGGCGGCCATCAGCGCGGCCGGCAACGCGCCGTAGATGGGCTCCAGCCACGTCAGACCGAATCGGGCGCGCAGGTACAGGGCGGCGCCGACCCCTCCCAGCACGCAATGCGCGATGGCCGCGGCGATGAAGGTGATGCGGCGCGTGACCACGAAGGTGCCCACAATGCCGAACGCCACGCTCGACAAGACCCCCACCAGCATGGCATGGCGCAACACCGGAATGTCCGGATGCAGCAGCGCTTGCAGAAACTCATGCATGGGCGTGGTCCGTTTCCTGGTCGCTCAGGTCGTGCCGGATGAGCCGCACGTCCTCGCCATACAGCTCGCGCAGGCGAGCCGTCGTCAGTTCGCTGGTAGGATGGATGTGCGCATGCTGATTGACGCAGATCACGCGCGAGACCATGTCAAAGATGAAGGCCGGGTCGTGCGAAACCATGATGATGGTCATGCGCTTCGCCACATCCTGGAGGGTGTGCATCAGGCGTTTCGCGGCCGCCAGATCCACACTGGCCGCTGGTTCGTCCAGCAGCAGTATCTCCGGGTTGGAGACGAGGGCGCGGGCGATCAGCACGCGTTGGCGCTGCCCTCCCGACAAGTCGGAGAACGGCCGCCGCCGCAGCTCTCCAATGCCCATCTCGTCGAGAGCGCGCCGGGCCGCGTCCTTCTCTTCGGGGGTGTAGCGGCCGCCCCAATGGCGTTCTGCCAGCCCCATCAGCGCCACATCCATCACCGACACGGGAAACTGCGGATCATATTGGGCAAACTGGGGGGTATATCCGATGCGTCCCCGGACGTTCGCGGGCGGTTCGCCGCATACCCGCACTTCGCCCTCGGCGGGCGTCAGGAGCCCGAGGATGAGCTTGAGCAGCGTCGACTTGCCGCCGCCGTTCGGGCCGATCACGCAGGAGAACGCGCCGGGCGGGATATCGAGGTTGACGTTTCGGAGCACGGGATGGCCGTTATACGCAAACGACACGTTCTGCAAGCATACCGCGGGCCGGTCGGCGCCATGAGACGCATCGGTACCCGGCGTCCGGGTGTCCGCGCTCATGGCGTATGCTCCGCCGCGAAGGCGCCGGCGAGCGCGGCCGCGATCGCGCGCAGGTTGTCCAGCACGTCTTCGCGCAGCGGGTCGAGCGGAACCACGGAGCCGTGAATGGCTTCCGCGACCGATTCCGCGCTGCGCTGATCGAATTGCGGTTGCACAAAAATCACGCGCACGCCGTCCGTCCGGGCCTGTTCGATGAGTTCCTGGAGCTGCCGGGGCGCAGGTTTTTTGCCGCTCACTTCCACGGATTTTTGATGCAGCCCGTACGTCTCCGCGAAGTACCCCAGCGCCGGATGATAGATGTAGAACGTGCGGCCCGCGAAGGGCGCGAGCTGTTCCCGCAATGCACGATCCAGGGATTCCAGGTCGCCCAGCAGCGCCTCGAGGTTCCGGGCGTAATCGGCCGCATGGTCCGGGTCAACCCGTTGCAGGGTTTCCGCAATCGTTTGCGCCAGGGTCTTCAGCAGCACCGGCGACATCCATACGTGCGGGTCCAGTTCTTCGCCCTGGTGGTGTCCGGCCGCCTCTTCGCCGTGGCCGTGCGCTTCGCCCGGGTGGCGTGCAATCCCGGCGGCCGCGTCCTGAATCACCAGCGACGGGAAATTGGCTTCGAGCCGCCGGGCAAGCTCCAGCTCGAACGGAAACCCGCCCACATGGAAGTATGCCGACGCGCCGCCAAGAGCCATCACCTGCTTCGGCGTGGCGCTGAAGGTGTGCGGGCCTTCTCCGGGCGCGAGCAAAGTTGTGACGCGCACGTGCTCTC
Source organism: Candidatus Hydrogenedentota bacterium (assembly GCA_012719295.1). Lineage (GTDB taxonomy): Bacteria > Hydrogenedentota > Hydrogenedentia > Hydrogenedentales > SLHB01 > UBA2224. The sequence goes on from JAAYAQ010000010.1 coordinate 10,982, forward strand.
CCCCGACCGCCTCCGCGAGGGCGGCCAGCGGCGGGATGCTCACAAAGACCGGCAGGGTTCCGTCACCCGGGCCGCCCGCGCCGGACGGCGCGGGGGCGGCGCCGCATCCGCACAGGAGCGCCGCCGATGCCAGGAACCCGGGCACGACCCAACATAACCACAGCCGTTCAGTGCGCATGGTGCTCCGTGGTGTCCGAGCCGGCCACCGCAGCGCACACAATGTGCATCGCGTGGCAGTTCTCACACTGTTCCACATTGTGCGTGGCCGCAAACCGGTCCCAGTGGTCCCGCTGTTCGGGCGAGAGGGTGCCCGCGCCAAGACATAGCGGACACACGTTCTCCAGCGCGGCCAGAATCGCCCGGCGAATGAACTCCGACCGGTTTCCGATGCCCTGCATCGCGTGCGACAGGCTTTCGTCGACCTTGAACGTGATGATCTCGTGTTTTTTTGACGGGGCCATGGGTACGTCTCCGGGTTGCGTCCGGGATCTTAATACTTTTTAATACCTAACGCAACCCCGAACGCAGGTATTCCGCTGCGGCGCCGTCCCGCCTTCATTCTCGGAAAGATAAACGACGGGCTGGCATGTGGCGGTCCCGTTTGAACGGGGACATGTTCCAAGCGCCGTCCGCGGCGCGACTACGTGTCCCCGTTCAAACGAAGAGGATTCCTTCGAGGTCACAGCGCGCCCCCTGCGTCCCCGGTTTGCGTTCGGGGGCGCGGATAGGCCAAAATGTGACATCGGGTTTTTTCAATTCCAGGGTCCGCCGATACAGGCTGCGCGGGAGGCGTCCGGGAAGCTCCTGCGGCTCCTTGAATGAAGGAGACGGTTGTATGAGGAAGCTGTTGACGTTTATCGGGGTGGTGGTGGTGATTGCCGGCGTAGCCTCGTTTAATCGCTGGTACCGCTTGAGCAATGTCATCAATCTCCACACCGAGATGGCGAAAAGCGTTCGGCAATCGCTGGTCGACAAGGGGATGCGTCCGGTGAGCTGGGAACTGCTGGGGAAGGTCGAAGGCGAGTTCGAGACCGTCCCGGTATACCCGCCGGAAGTGAAAGAGCTCGCGGGGAAGCAGATCACGATCGTGGGATACGGCATGCCTCTGGGCGGCGGCCCCCCGGCCGACGATCACGACGGCCACAATCACGCGCGGGCATCGATGCTGCCCTTCCCATGGCCGGTGCTTGATCTGTTCAAGGGGCATGTCCATACGGAGAAATTCAGCGGCGTGCCCGAGTTGATGCTCACTCCGTTGCCGCTGGAATGTTATTGGAAACGCGTTCCTCCGCTGAACCAGGCCATCTACGTTCGCGCGGCCGAACCCGTCGAGTTTACGGACGGCGCCGCGCTTGCAATCCGGGGCACCCTGGAGTTGCGGGAGCAGGAAGGCCCGAAGTTCTTCTTCGTGCTCAAAAACGCCGAACTGTTGAAATGATGTCGCGTGGGGGAGGGGCGCCGAGCCGCCGGCTTGAAGACCCGGGATGTCCCCGCATCGGAAGGTGAGGACCCTCTTTGACCGGCAAGGCGACGAGCAGCCAGAACAACGCCTCCGAAGCCGGAAGCCTGTCGCTGGACCAGTCCGTGGCCGTCCTGCCCGGGATTGGCGAAAAACGCGCTGAACTGCTCCGCAACCTCGAGGTCGTCACCGTGCGCGACCTCCTGTTCCATTTCCCCCGCAACTACGAGGACCGCCGCCGGCCTTGCCCGATTGCGCGCCTGAAGGAAGGCGACACCGCGACCATCCGGGCCGTGGTGGTGCGCTCGGCCACCCGGCGCCTGCGCCGCAGGCTCGCCGCCACCGAAGCCCTGCTGCGCGACGACTCGGGCGAAATCAAGGCCATCTGGTTTGGATTGGGGTTTCTCTCGCGCACGTTGACCTCCGGCAGGGAAGGGTTTTTCACGGGGACGGCCGGGAAATGGAACGGTCTGAGCCTGCGGAATCCCGACTACGAATTGTTGTCAAATGACGACGAAGATCGGCTCCACACCGGCCGTATCGTGCCCGTCTACCGCCTCACCGAAAAGGTCTCCCAGCGGATGTTCCGCCGCTGGGTCCGCATCGCTCTCGACGAAGCCCGGGATCTCGTCGAGGACCGGTTGCCTTCGGATATCGCCCGGCGCCAGGCCCATCGTGACGTGCGCCGGGCCATCGAGGCCGTCCATTTTCCCGGCAGCCTGGAAGAGGCCCGCAAAGCGCGCGACCGGTTCGCTTACGAAGAACTCCTCGGCATTCAACTCGGCATCCTTCAGGGCCGGGCGCGTCGTGCCCATGAGGAGGATGGCTACTGCCACGTTATCGACGGGCCGCGCCTGAACGCCCTGCGGCAATCGCTCCCGTTTGCGCTGACACGCGCCCAGACGCGCGCCGTGGACGACATCCTGCGGGACATGGCGTCCGTTCGTCCGATGGTCCGGCTCCTTCAGGGGGACGTGGGTTGTGGAAAGACGGTCGTAGCCCTGCATGCGCTCGCGGCCGCCGCCGACGGAGGCTACCAGGCCGCGCTGATGGCCCCCACCGAGATCCTGGCCGAGCAGCACGCGCTGAACCTGCGTGAAACGCTCGAGCCGCTGGGCATGACGGTCGAGGTCCTGACCGGCTCGACGGGCGCCGCCCGCGCCGTCCGCCAACTCGCGGCTGCCGGCAGCGTCGACGTTCTCGTGGGCACCCAGGCGCTGATCCAGGAAAAGACCGGCTTCCGCAACCTGGGACTGGTTATCATCGACGAACAGCACCGTTTCGGCGTCGTCCAGCGCGACGCCCTGGTGCAGAAGGGCGCGCGCCCCGACATTCTCCACATGACCGCCACGCCCATTCCCCGCACCCTGGCCATCACGGTCTATGGCGGCATGGACATCTGCGTCATCGACGAACTGCCGCCGGGACGCCAGCCCGTCAAGACGCGCCGCGTCACCCCGGCTAAAGTCGAAGACCTGTACGCCTACATCGCCGAACAGGCGCGAAAAGGATTCCAGACCTATATCGTGTGTCCGCTGGTCGAGGAATCGGACAAGCGCGCGCTCACCTCCGTGGTGAACCATTTCGAGGAGCTGTCCGCCGGACCCTTCCGCGAACTTCGAACGGGGCTCCTCCACGGACGCATGGCCTTCGCAGAGAAGGATGCGGTCATGCACCGTTTCAAGCGGGGCGAACTCGACGTCCTCTTCACCACCACGGTCATTGAGGTCGGCATCGACTGTCCCAACGCCACCACCATCGTGATTGAAGACGCGCCCCAGTTCGGGCTCACCCAGCTCCACCAGCTTCGAGGCCGGGTCGGGCGGGGCGCCGAGCCGTCCCACTGTTTTCTGCTGGGCAAGCACAAGACGCCCGAAGGCAAGAAGCGCATCGAGGTCATGTGTGCCACCAGCAGCGGCTTCGACATCGCCGAGGCCGACCTCGAACTGCGCGGGCCCGGCGAATTCCGCGGCGTGCGCCAGTCCGGCCTGAGCGACCTGCGTGTCGCCGACCTGATCCGCGACGTGCGCCTGCTCGATCAGGCCCGCCGGGAAGCCGA
>JAAYAQ010000369.1 GCA_012719295.1 Candidatus Hydrogenedentota bacterium
CCGCGCGGAATCGATGGGCCGGATGCTGGCGCAGCGCGCCTTCGAAACCGCTCAGGCCATCAAAAGCAACGACCTGCCGCTCGCGGTGGCCTTCGCGGATGCGGAGTTTCCCCCGACACTGGTCGACGCCTATCTGCCCTCGACGGCCCCCATCGCCACGCTCGAGATCGGCCCGTTGGCAATGACCTTTATCCCCGGCGCGCCGGGCGCCGCGCTCTCCAGGGAACTGCGGTCGCTCTGCCTCGAGCGCGGGTATGAAGCCCAGTTCACGGTGGGCCTGGCGAACGATTACCGGTTCTTCTTCCTGCCCGGGTCGGAATTCGCCGTACCGGGCCCGGTCAGCATGCTGTCGTTTTACGGGCCCGGCATGGACGACTGGTTTCGCACGGGCTTTTCGCGCCTCCTGTCGAAGGGGGCCGCCGATATCCCCGCCGTGCCGGAAGGCGCGCCCGAACTGCACACCGAAAGCGGGATCCGGCGCGTCGTCCTCCGGGGGATGCCGTTTCAGCTCGGCTATGGACGCGGCGCGGCGTTCCGCGAAGAGTTGCAGGCGCAGTTTGACGAACGGTATGCCGTGCCGGCCGCCTCGGGCGTGTTGACGCCCCCCGAACCGTTCCTGGCCTTCCTGCCCGATGTCGTGGAACCGCATCTCGCGTTGTCCAACGTGACCCTTCCCTGGCTGGCCATGCGGGCGCGGCCGTTGCTCGCGGGACTGCCGGAAGGCCTCTTCGAGGAACTCGCCGGCGTTGCGGCGGGCGCGGACATGCCCTTCGACGCGGCCTGGCTGGTTCAGTGTGACTCCGTAGTGGACAGGGAGGCTGCGCCGGAAGGCGTTCCCCCGGAGTCGTTCGGCACCATGTTCGCCGCCGTCGGGCTGAAGGCCGGGGCGGATGACATCCTGATCGGGCACAATCTGGATGCCCCCGAACCGTTTGCCCCCGTGGTGTACGATGTGCGTCCGGCCGAGGGGTTCCGCTACCTACTGGCCGGGTCTCCGGCGCGTTCCGGCGGCTTCAGCGGCATCAATGAGGAAGGCGTGGTGCTGTGCGTGGAACGGAACGAAACGCTTGGGACGCCTTCCCTGGCCGGTCCGCCCGTTGAACTGGCCGTGGCCCACATCTTGAACAAGGCCCGGAACGCCTGGGCCGCGCTTGAGATGATACAGGCCTTTACGCACCTCCGGGGATACCACATCCTGCTGGGCGACCCCACGTCGGGAGGCGACGGACAGCCTCCGGTGCGGGTCGTGCAGTTTGAAGCGGAGCCCCGCCTGCGCGCGCCATCCGAGGGCGCCCTGCTCGGCGCCAATCCGGAAGCCGAACAGTTGAGCGACGCCGCCCGCGACCGGTATCTGCGGCTGGCCGCCCTGGTGGCCGAGGAGCGCAACCTCAACGCGTCTGAAATCGAGGAGATCCTGTTGGACTCGCAACAAAGCGTCTCCGAATTCTCGAGCATTTTCAACGCCAACACGCGCTACAGCGCCGTTTTCGAACCCAAGGCGCGGCGCATGCGCGTGGCGGCGCCGGCGGCCGACGGCGGCCCCGGAACCTTCGTGCGGTTTGACTTCGAACCCGACGCCGCCCCCGCGGGCACGGACCGCGCCCAGGAGACGGGCGGGAGCGTGCCATGAGCGATGTACAACGCGTATACCGGGGACCCGTCCGCGGGCGGTTGTCGTCGACGCGCCGGGGACGCCGCCGCGGGGGCTTCCCGTTTAAACGCCTCGCCTTCCTGCTGCTGCTCCTCCTGGCCGGCGCGGCGTACTGGATTTCCCGCGATACCCATCCCCTGCACAGTCTGATCCCGTCGCAGCAGAAGTACAGCGTGGTGCTGCGCGACATCCTGAAGAACCGTGCCGAACTCGCCGAATCGGCCGTGTGGGACACCCTGCCCCCCGAAAGCGGGTCGGGGAAGATCACCCAGGCCCTGCGCGGCGAACTCGGGCTGCCGGAATGGATGGCCCGCAACATCATCGTCGATGATTGTTACATCAGCGGAAACGACCTGCGCGATTTCAGCGATGTGCTGTGCGTCACCAAGATGACCCGCATCGGCACACTGGTCGAACAGCTCCATTGGGTGACGTCCCGGATTCGGCGCGATACCGCCGGGGGACTGGGGCTTCGCCACGTTCCCAATGCCGGCATGTTCTACGCCGTGCGCGGGCGCATCCTGCTCATCAGCCCGTCGCGCGATGCGCTGGTCAATGCGTTGACG
>JAAYAQ010000370.1 GCA_012719295.1 Candidatus Hydrogenedentota bacterium
AAGAAGAAGGCCGACCTCATGGAACGCCAGGGCGAGCAGTTCCTGAAGGGCGCGAAGGAAAACGGCATCGACGAGGAGACCGCCACCTCCCTGTTCCAGAAGATCGAGCAGTTCGCGGGATACGGATTCAACAAGTCCCACAGCATGGCGTACGCGTTTGTGGCGTACCAGACCGCCTTCCTCAAAGCCAACTACCCGGTCGAGTTCATGGCGGCGCTGCTCACCAGCGAATCGGGCAACCTCGACAAGGTCGCGCAGTACATTGAAGAATGCCGTCGCATGGGGATCGAGATTCTGCCCCCCGACGTCAACCACAGCAGTTACGGATTCAATGTCGAGGGCAGCGCCATCCGTTTCGGCATGGGCGCCGTCAAGAACGTCGGCCGGGATCCGGTCGAGGCCATTCAGGCCGAGCGGGAAGCAAACGGGCCGTACAAGGACCTCTTCGATTTCTGCGCGCGGCTGGACTCGCGGGTGCTCAATCGCCGCGTGCTCGAAAGCCTCAACCGGGCGGGCGCCTTCGAAAGCACGGGATGGAACCGCAGGCAGGTTGAGGAATCCCTGGAATCGGCCATGAGCGAAGGACAGATCAACCAGCGCGAACGGGCCGCGGGACAGACCTCGCTGCTCGAACTGATGGCCGGCGGGAGCGACGAACCCATCATCCACAGGAAGCCCGAGGTCGAGGAATGGCCCGAGAACCAGCTGCTCGCGCTGGAAAAGGAGGTTCTGGGCCTCTACGTAAGCAGCCACCCGCTGGCGCGGCACGCGGTCCTGCTCGAGCGGTTTTCGACGGTTGCTCTGGCGGACCTCCCCTCCCTGGCCGAGGGGCACGAGGTACGCATCGGCGGTCTGGTCTCCAACGTCAAGATCCACCTCACGCAACGCAACCGCAAGATGGCCTTTGTCACCCTGGAAACCCTCGAAAGCCCCTGCGAAGTGGTGGTGTTCCCGGAACTGTTCGAGCAGAAGGCCGAACTGCTCGTGCCCGACATGATCGTCATGCTGCGGGCCAAGGTCAGCTACCGGAACGACGAGCCCAGCCTCCTTGCCGAGGACATCGTGCCCATCGACGAGACCCAGAAACAGTTCACGGAAGCGGTGCACATCCGCCTGAGCACGGTCGGGCTCGACGAAGCCCTGCTCACCCGGCTCGCCGAGCTTCTGGACGCCCAGCCGGGCAGCTGCGATGTATACCTCCACTGCATCACCCCGGACCATGATGAGATCACCGTGCACGCCACCTCGTCCTGTATGGTAGCGCCGTCAGAACGCCTCTGGCACGGCCTGGAAGAACTTCTCGGAGAGGAGTGCCTGTGGTACTCGGGGGCGAACGGCTACCCCCGCCACCTGCGCTGACGGGTCCCGCATGGCGCCCCGGCGGCCGTGCAGACACGAGGCCGGTCCTGACGTTCCGGCGCCCGGGCTATTCCCGCACTAAGTCCATGCGGCACGCGCGTTTCGCGCAGCATGTTCTTGCCATGCGCCCGCGATTTCGTGCATACTGGCCGTGGGGCGGTCTATGGGCGTTTGTCAGGACCGCAAACAGCAGGAATGCACCGGAAACGTTCTCCGAGAGGCGCCCTCAAACGCGGGGCCTGCGGTGGGAAGCCGCCGTGTGGACTATCCAGACACGGCCACGGGAGATTGGGGAGTCGCAATGCAGTTAGAGACAGCGCGGTTCGGGTCCCTTGAAGTTGCTCCGGATGCGGTGATCACATTCACGCAACCCATCCTGGGGTTTCAGGATTACCGCCGTTTCGTGGTGCTGCCGGGGCCCAGCGATTACCTGTGGTGGCTTCAGTCGACGGAGTCGGGCGATCTCGCCTTCATTCTGATGGATCCTGCGGTGCTTGTCCCGGATTACCGCATTGAAATCCGGCCCGCTGAACTCAGCGAACTGGCCGTCACTTCCATCGGCGAACTTGATGTCTATACATTGGTGGTCGTGCCCGAGGACAAGAGAAAAGTGCGCACCAATCTCCGGGCGCCCATTCTGATCAACGCCAAGCTGCGGCTCGCCAAACAGGCGCTCCTGGATCGCAGCGACTACCCCATTCAGTTCTTCCTCGCGCAACCCCATCAGGGCCAGGGACAGGCCCGGGAGGCATCCAATGCTGGTCTTAACCCGTAAAGAGGATGAAAGCATCATGATTGGGGACGACATCGAGGTCAAAGTCCTTGATCTGAAGGAAAGCCAGGTCAAACTGGGAATCGTGGCCCCGAAGTCCGTGGCCGTGCACCGGCGCGAGGTGTATCTGGCCATCCAGAGCGAAAACACGCAGGCGGCCTCCGCGGCGCAAATCGACACCATCACGGACCTGATTCAGCGATAACCGGCATGAGGGGACATCGCCCATGGAACTCATCGTAGACGGAAACGCCAGATGCCCCGGCGAAGAGCCCTTCGGCAGTGTCTTCGACCTGGTGGTCGCACTCGGCAATCAGCTCCAGGCGGAAGGCCGGTCCATCATGACCGTCCGGGTCGACGGAGCCGAGATCAGCGCCGGGAACCTGGTGGAATCGATGCGAGACAAGCCCGTGAGCAGCGTCCGGCAGATCGTGATCACCTCGGAAGACACCCGGACGCTGGTGAACGAGTCCTTGTCGGACATGCAGGCCTCGCTGCCCGAGCTTCCGGTGGCGTGCCAGGAACTGGCCCGGGTGTTTCAGAGCGAGACGCCGGACGCCGGGTACGAGCCGTTCCAGCAGCTTGCGGCGATCTGGGGCGCCATCAAGGAGCGGGAACTGATGGTCGCGAACGCCCTCGAAATCTCGTTGGAAGATCTTCAAATCGGGGAGCTCACGGTCAAACAGTTTCATGATGATCTCAATGCCTATCTGCGGGAAGCCACCGAAGCCCTGAAAAAGCGGGATTCGGTGTTGTTGGGGGACCTGCTGGAATATGAACTGGCGCCACGGGCCGAACAAGAGAGCGTGATCGTCGCGATTCTGATGGAAGAGGCCGAACGACTTGCGGGGTAGGAATGGCCGCGCCGCGCATCCTGACATTCAATTTTCACGAGCCCTACCTGTGCCTGATGGCCCGGACCGGCCTGCCCTTTGTCATCGGCGGCTATGACCAGCCGCCCCTCGCGCGGAAATGGCACGAGCGCTACCGCCCCATTCCCCCGGGGTTCACGTTTCTCGACGAGGACACCTGGCGGCGGGACCTCGCCCAGGGCCGGTTCGACGTCGTCATCGCACACAACGAGATGAATGCGGCCACCCTCTCGAAAGAGGCGCTGCTTAGCGGCACCCCCCTCCTCCTGGTCTGCCACAACCGGCGCAGCTTCCTCGAGACAACCATGCGGAACGGTCCCGGCAGCCGCCGCGACACGTTTCACCGTCTCCTGGAGACGCTTGGAGAATTCGTCCGGTTTGTATTTATCTCCGAGACCAAACGCGACGATTACGCCCTCCCGGGCGCCGTGATCCGCCCCGGCATCGACGTCGATGAATACGGCGGGTATACGGGAGAGACTCCGGGCGTGCTCCGCGTCGGCAACGCCATGCGCCCGCGGGACGCCATGTTCGACGTCGGCTTTCAGGAACGAGTGTGTGCCGGCTTTGCCAACCGCCTGGCGGGCGACAATCCGGACATCCCGGAATCGCAGCCGGCCGCGTCTTTCGATGACCTCCGCCGGCTCTACCGCTCGTTCCGGTGTTACCTGCACGTCACCCGGGAAGCCTGCGAAGACGGCTACAACCTCGCTCTGCTCGAAGCGATGGCCACGGGCATGCCGGTGGTCTCGCTCGCGAACCCGACTTCGCCCCTCACGGACGGCAAAGACGGTTTTCTGTCCTACGACCCCGATGTCCTCCGCGGCCACATCGCCACGCTGCTCGATGACCTTTCCTATGCGCGTGCGATTGGCGCGCGCGCCCGCGAAACCGTCGCGCAGGCGTTTCCCATGGCCCCCTTCGTCGAGGCATGGCGCGAGACCATTCTGTCGGCGGCCGAACGCAGCCCGCGGCAACGCCCGACGACCCAAAAGACCCTATCGCCGCCTTCCCAGCCGGCTGCTCCCGTGCCCGCGACGGACCTCCTTCTCCACTACATGGCCTCGCCGGTCACCACGGGCAGGTATTTTGAGCGGGCCCTCCGCAAACGCCATCGCGTCGTGACCGCGGGGTTCCGGTGCCCGGAAGCGCTCCTGAGCCGGTGGGGATTTCCGGACCAGCCGCCTGCATACGGTCCGCACGACGTGGAACTCCGGCTCGAGACGCCCTACCGCGAACTCATGGGCATGCTGCCGGACGGATTTGCGCCCCGCCTGTACCTCTGGGTGGATTCCGGCCCGCGACAGGTGGCGCCCGACATCGACTGCCTGCGCATCCCGAAAGCCTGTTACCTCATTGATACGCACCTGGCCCCCGAGGTGCGCATCGACATCGCCCGGCATTTCGATTTCGTGTTTCTGGCGCAGAAGGCCCAGGTCCCGCTCTTTCAGGACGCCGGAATCGCAAACGTCTGCTGGCTGCCGCTCGCGTGTTCACCCGAACTGCACGACGTGGGCCAACCCGAGCGTCTGTACGACGTGGCCTATATTGGCCGGATCCAGGATGATCCCGACCAACGCCGCGCCAGGATTCTGGACCGCGTGCGGACGCGTTTTCCCAAGCACCGCATCGGCCAGCAATGGCCCGCGGACATGGCGCGCACGTATGCCCAGTCGAAGATCGTCGTTAACGCGGCCGTCAACAACGACCTGAACATGCGCGTATTCGAGGCGATGGCGTCGGGCGCGCTCCTCATCACCGATCGCGCGGAAGGCCTGTCCGACCTCTTCCAGG
>JAAYAQ010000371.1 GCA_012719295.1 Candidatus Hydrogenedentota bacterium
TCCAGCCGGGGCAAACGGTCCAGATCTCGGGTCCGGAAGGCTATGCGGCGGTCGAGGGCGCCATCACGTACGTGGCGCCGGTCGTGGACCGGGAAACCCGCACCGCGCTGGCGCGCATCGTCCTTCCGAACACCGACCGGCGGTGGCGTCCGGGGCTGTTTCTGCGCGTGCGACTGCGCCTGGAACAGACCGAAGCGGCCGTCCTGATTCCCAAAACCGCGGTGCAGCGTTTTGAGAGCACCCCGCTCGTATTCGTCGAAGAGGACGGTGCACTGCGGGCGGTGGAACTGGAATTGGGCCGTGAAAGCGGCGACAGCGTCGAGGTGGTGGCGGGACTGCCGGCGGGCGCACGCTATGTCGCGGAAGGCGCCTTCGAACTGAAAGCCCGAATCGTTACCAGCAACCTGGGCGCGCACGCCGGCCATGGCCACTGATCGCACAACGCCCCTGCCGGGGAAGGAACCCGACGGTGCTCGATAAAATCACGGAACTCTCGCTCAAGGCGCGCGGACTGGTCATCATTGCCCTGCTCGCGGTGGTCGTCTATGGCAGCTTCGTCTACCGGCGGATGCCGGTCGATGCGTTTCCCGACATCTCCCCCGTGATGGTGCCGGTATTCGCCGAGGCGCACGGGATGGCGCCCGAGGAAATCGAACGGCTCATCACGTTTCCCATCGAATCCGCCATGAACGGCCTGCCGGGCGTCACGCAGATCAAATCCACCTCCGCGTTTGGCATGGCCGTGATCTATGTGTATTTCAAGGACCGCGTTGACATGTATTTCGCCCGGCAACTCGTGGCCGAGCGCCTGAACAGCGCCATGGCCGAACTGCCCGACCTCCACGAACCGCCCACGCTGGGACCCATATCAACGGGTCTCGGACAGATCTTCATGTATTACCTGACCATCGACGATACCGCCGATACCGAAGGAAAAGAACCCGATACCTACCTGCGCGAACTGAACGACTGGCAGGTGAAGTTCCAGTTGCGGACCGTTCCCGGCGTCACAGACATCCTCTCGATCGGCGGTCACGTCCTGCAGTATCAGATTCGTCTCGATCCCGCCGCCATGCTGAAGTACGACGTGACGCTCGCGGACATCGTGGAAGCGGTCGAACGGAACAACCGCAACGCCGGCGGGCAGTTCCTGGTGCTGGGCGCCGAGGAAACCCTCGTGCGCGGACTGGGGCTGGTCCATACCCTCGACGACCTCCGCGCCATCCCCCTGAAGGCCGCGGGGGGAGTCGCCATCCACATCAGCGACGTGGCGGAAGTGGCCTACGGCAACGAAATCCGCCGCGGCGTGGTCACCCGGAACGGCGAACAGGAGGTCGTGTCGGGAATCGTCCTGAAGCTCTACGGCGAAAACACCTCGGAGGTGATTAAACGTCTGTACGACAAGGTGGCGGTCGTGCAGGCGTCGCTGCCCGAGGGTGTCCGTCTCGTACCCTATTACGAACAGGCGGAACTGGTCGAACACGCCACGTGGACGGTCAAGAAGGCGCTGCTGCAGGGCGCGGTGCTGGTGCTGCTCATGCTGCTGCTGTTCCTGGGGAACGTGCGCACGGCGCTGATCGTGGCGGTCTCGCTGCCGGTCTGTTCGCTTGTCGCGGTGATCTTCATGGGCCTGAGCGGAATCTCGGCCAACCTGATGTCGCTGGGCGGCATTGCGATCGCCATAGGCATGCTGGGCGACGGCTCGATTGTGATGGTCGAGAACATCTACCGCCATCTGACTGCCGGAGATACGCCGCCGGAGGGTCCCCGGGCGCTGGTGGCGTCGGCGGCGCGTGAGGTGAGCCGGCCGATTGTGTTTTCCATCGCCATCATTGTCGCGGTGTTTCTTCCCCTCTTCACCCTCGAAGGCACCGAAGGGAAGATGTTCAGTCCGATGGCGTTCACGATCTCCTTCGCGCTGGCGGGTTCGGCGGCAACTGCCCTGGTGGTCACGCCGGTGCTCGCATCACTGCTGCTGGTTCCCCGCGCGACAAAGGAACTGGCCCTGATGCGTCTGCTCAAGAGCCTGTACGCCCCGTTTCTGGACGCGTCGATCCGGCATGCGGGCGTGGTTCTGGGCGTGTCGCTCGCGGTCTTCGCGGCCACGCTCGTTCTCGTTCCGCAACTGGGCACCGAGTTCATCCCCACGCTTGAAGAAGGGTCCGTCCTCATTGGCGTCACCATGGCGCCGTCGATCTCCCTCGAAAAGGCCACGGAAACGGTAAAAGCGCTCGAGCAACGGATTCGGAAACACCCCGAGGTCGTCGAAACGGTGTCGCGCATCGGACGTCCCGAGGCCGGAAGCCATCCCCATCCGGTCAATTACGGGGAAATCCATCTCACGCTCAAACCGCTGGACGAGTGGCCGGAAGGCCGCGGCAAACCCGCGCTGGTGGCCGATCTCACCCACGAGCTGGAGAGCGTCCCCGGAATTCAACTGAACTTCAGCCAGCCGATCCAGAATGCCTTCGACGAACTGCTGTCCGGCATCAAGTCGCAGCTGTCGATCGAAGTCTATGGCGAAGACCTGGCCGTGCTGCGCGAGAAAGCGGGGGAAATCGAAGCCGCGCTCGAAAACGTGCCAGGACTCGTGGACCTGGCGGTCGAACAGAATTTCGGGCAGCCCCAAATACAGATCCTCCCGGACCGGCAGGCCTGCGCGCGGCTCGGCATCCCCGTCGACCACCTTCTTGAAGTGGTCGAGCTTGCGGTCGGCGGCGAGGTCATCGGCCAGCTCTACCAGAACACGCGCCGGTTCGGCATCCACGTGCGCCTCCAGGAACCGTACCGCGCCGACCCCGAGGCGATCCGGCGCATCCTGATTGCCACCGCAACTGGAGGCCGGGTCCCGCTGGGTCAGGTCGCCGCGGTGGAGCACGTGGTCGGACCCATTCAGATCAACCGCGAAAACAACCAGCGCCGCTGGGTGGTCCAGGCGAATGTGCGCGGCCGCGACATGGGAAGCGTCGTCAACGACATCCAGGCCATCGTGGCGTCCCGCATCGCGCTCCCCGAAGGGTACTGGGTGGAATACGGTGGCCAGTTCGAAAACCAGCAGCGGGCCATGCGGCGGCTGGCCCTCATTGTGCCCGCCGTCCTTGCGGCGGTGTTCCTCCTGCTGTGGATGGCCTTTGGGTCCGCCCGCGAAGCGCTCATCATCGTCTTCAACGTTCCCCTGGCGCTGATCGGGGGCATCCTGGGCCTCTATGTCGCCGGCGAATACCTCTCAGTGCCGGCGTCGGTGGGGTTCATTGCACTGTTCGGGATCGCCGTTCAGAATGGCGTGGTGCTCGTGAGCTACTTCGACGAACTGCGCAAGAGCGGACATTCCAGAATCGCGGCGGTTCGGGAAGGCGCGCTCCTCCGGCTCCGTCCCGTGCTTATGACCGCCAGCACCACCATGTTCGGACTGCTTCCCCTGCTTCTGGCCCGCGGCATCGGGTCCGAGGTGCAGCGCCCCCTGGCCGTCGTGGTTGTCTTTGGCCTGGGCACGTCCACGCTTCTGACGCTCTTCGTGATCCCGGCGGCGTACGCATGGTTCGGACCGCGCGGCCCCGCCCGGTCCGGGGTTTCTTGTGAGGTCTAGATCGCCCCTTCAGGGCTTGTTTCGGGTGGGTGCGTTTCCCGGGGCGATGTCACGCAGTCGCGCCGCGGACGGCGCCTGGAGCAGGCCCCCGTTTTGCTCCGGCGTCTTCAAATTCGGTGTTCTCTGTGCCCTCTATGGCCGTTTTCTTCTTCAATCACGCCGCCGGACGCCAGCCCGGCATGCTTCTTCCTGGAACTGCCCGATGCCGCCTCTACTCCTCCCCGGGGCCCTCGTTATACGTGCACGTGAGGGGCTTGCCGAAGAAATGGTGATCGGCGAAATCGAGGAGAACATGGTAATCTTCGGGAAGCTGATCGTGCTTCCCCTCGCGGAAATGCATGGCATTGTTGCCGGAAACACCGAGAAAATCGAACACCGGCTGGGCGGCCCTCCACGCGGCCGCCGTCCCGATGGGATTGGCCCACAGGTCGCCGAGGGCATCGGTCGACAGGACCGGCCGCGGCGCGACGAGCGCCCGCAAAAAATGCTGGTCGAAGGGGAGTTCGGATTCCTTGTCGGCAAACCGGCGGAAATCCCGGTGAAACCAGCTCGCGAACCGCGACGGCCGCGTGATGAGTTCCAGGGTTTCACATTCGGGCCCGTAGCGCCGGTACGCCGCCGCGCCGCCGCAACCGGAACCGTTTGGAACCACCATGGCAAAGCGCTCGTCCAGCGCCCCCGCGAGCAGGGCCGTCTTTCCGGTCCGCGAATGGCCCGTGATGACCACCCGCTGGGCGTCGACTTCCGGCAAGGTCAACAGGTAATCGAGCACGCGCGACGCTCCCCATGCCCAGGCCGCGAGGCTTCCCCAGTCGCAATCCGGGAACATCGCCTGCGCGGGTCCGACCTTGTCGTTGCCGAGGGTATCGAAGTCGAAATCCTGGTTTTCGTAGCAGGCAAAAATGTACCCGCGTTCGTTGATCTCCTGGATTACGGGACACCCAAGCCCCACGCGCAGGATTGCCGGATACGGACCCGCGCCGCCCGTGGGCAGGTAGACCTCCACCCGCGCGGGGAAGGCGTTTTCGGAGCCTACCGCCAGCCGAACGGCTCGGAACAGCGTGGCGCCGTTGTGCTGCGTTTCTTCCGTCAGGGTTTCGGCCACGTTCACCGGCACGGGCGCTGACGGGATGGCGCCGTACTGGTGCCGCAACAGGAGGTCGCGCATTTCCCCGCGGCGCGTTCCCCACTCCTCCCGCGTTGTGACGGGCGTGCCGTTGTCAAGCACCAGCGGGTCCGGAAACGGCGCGGACGACACGGCCGCAGGGTCGGATGCGGCCAGCACAAGCACAGACGCAACACACACAACTGAAAACACCATGGCGCGACTCCTCTTGCCACTCAGTGAGGCTATCTCCGGAACTCAGGTAACGGCCACGTCTGTCAGCACCGGACGCCAGCCCCGCACTTGGGGTCCGGCATTCGGCCCGCTCGTGCGTCACTGCCTGCCGGTGCTGCCGAACCCGCCTTCGCCGCGGGGCGTGTCCTCGAGTTCGTCCACCACGCTCCATTCGGCGCGGGTAACGGGCGCGACGATCATCTGGGCGATCCGGTCGCCGCGCTGGATGGTATACGGTTCCTGCCCGAGATTGGCGATGATGATGCGGATCTCGCCCCGGTAGTCCGCGTCGATGGTCCCCGGCGAGTTCAGCAGCGACAGCCCGTGCCGGATGGCCAGCCCGCTCCGGGGCCGGATCTGGGCCTCGTAGCCCGGCGGCAAGGCGATGCGCAGTCCCGTGGGCACCAGAACCCGTTCGCCGGGCCGCAGGGTCACTGGTTCCGGCACGGCGGCCCGGACATCCATGCCCGCGGCATGCGCCGTCTCGTACTGGGGCAGGGCGATGTCTTCCGTGCCGGGCTCGCGGGTGATCTGTACGTGCAGCGGGCCGTTCACAGGGGGATCTCCGGCAGATGCAGCGCGTTCTTCGGACCCAGCACCGTCACCATGCAGCGCTCCGGGTGCAGAATGTGGTTGGCCAGCTCGTGGACCGCCTCCGGTGTGACCGCATCGACCCGGGCAATCACCTCATCCACCGGGACAACCCGGCCATAGTAAATGTACGACTTCGCCATGCGGCTCATGCGATGAAACGTCTCTTCGAGCGCCATGAGCAGGCCGCCCTTGAGCTGTTCGCGGTTCAGAGCGGTCTCCTCCGCGGAAATGCGGGTATCGCGAATGCCGCGGAGTTCCTCGAACGTCATCGAAAGCGCCCGGTCCAGGTTCTCGGGGGCCACCGCCGCATAAATGCCCAGCAATCCCGCCCGGTAGTACGCGGACTGAAACGTGTAGATCGCGTACGACAGCCCTTCCTGCTCACGGATCCGCTCGAACAGGCGCGACGTCGAGCCGCCCCCCAGCGCGTTGCTCAGCACATCGTACACAAACCGGTCGGGACTCCCCGTAGCGGGACCGGGAAAACCGATGCAATAGTGGCTCTGCGCGATCTTTCGCCGGCACTCCCGGACGCCCGTGCCCTGCGCGGGCGCGTCGTAGGCGGGGACCGACGGACCGTCCGCCGCGGAAAGCGGGGCAAACGCCTTCTCGATCAGATCCAGTATCTCGTCTTCATCAAAATTGCCCGCCGCCGAAACCACCACATTCCGCGGGTGGTACCAGGCGGCGTAGTAGGCGCGCACATCGTCCGGAGAAATGCGCGACACGGACTTCTCCGTGCCCGAGATGGGCGCGCCCAGGGAATGCCCCGGAAACAGGTCGCTCATGAACAGGTCATGGATGTATTCCTCGGGGACGTCTTCGTTGGAAGCGATCTCTTCCAGGATGACGTTGCGCTCCTTCTCGAAATCAAAAAACTGGGAGTCGCAGAGCACGTCGCCGAGAATCTCGGCGGCCGTGTCGAGATGCGTGTCCAGCGTTTTGGCGTAAATGCAGGTATAGTCGCGCGCGGTGTAGGCGTTCAGGTGGCCGCCGCGCGATTCGATGGCCTCCATCAATTGCCGGGCGGTGCGCGTCGAGGTGCCCTTGAAGAAGAGATGTTCGAGAAAATGCGAGATACCGGTGAGATGGGACGGTTCATTCGCCGAACCGGTCGTGATCCACGCCCCCAGCGAAACCGAGCGCACGTAGGGCACGCGCTCCGTCAGCAGGGTAATGCCGTTGGTGAGCTGCCGCACCTGGGGGCTGGTCTCTACCACAGGAGAAAATGCTCGTGCCATAGGTGTCCTGCAAAAACGATGGCGCTTCCCCCGGGGGAAGCGCCATCGGTAGGTTGATTACCTGCGCGGACGGCCGCGGGAGCCGCCGCGGTCCCGGTCACGCCCGCCCCGGTCGCGATCGCCGCGTCCGCGATCACCGCGTCCGCGGTCCCGGTCGCCGCGTCCCCGGTCGCGTTCCTGGCCGCGCGACCGCTCCATCTCGGCCAGTTCTTCCTCGCTGAGGTGGCCCAGCTCGGCATCGGCCTGGACTTTCGACAGGTTCAGGCGGCCCATATTGTCGATCTCGACCACCTTGACGTTGACTTCATCGCCGATGTTGACGACGTCTTCGACGCGGTTAACGCGGCCCGGGGCCAGTTCCGAGATGTGCACCAGCCCTTCCTTGCCGCCCATGAAACTCACGAACGCGCCGAAATTGAGGACCCGGCTCACGGTGCCCGGATAGATCATGCCGACCTCGGGTTCCGCGGTAATGCTGCGAATCATCGCGAGGGCTTCATCCGCACTGTCCTTGTCCACCGACGCGACATGAATGGTGCCGTCGTCCTCGATGTTGATCTCGGCGCCCGTGCGCATCTGGATGCCGCGCACGACCTTGCCGCCCGGTCCAATCACGTCGCGGATCTTGTCGACGTCAATCTTGATGGTGTAGATGCGCGGCGCGTACGGGGAAACGTCCGGCCGCGGCTCGGCCAGGCACTCGAGCATCTTGTCAAGCACGTGGAGACGCGCCTCGCGCGCCTGGTCCAGCGCCTTGCTCATCAGTTCGCGGCTGATGCCCTTGATTTTTACGTCCATCTGGAACGCCGTGATGCCCTGCGACGTGCCGCAGACCTTGAAATCCATATCGCCCAGGTGGTCCTCGACGCCGAGGATGTCGGTGAGCACGCGCGCTTCATCACCTTCCTTGATGAGACCCATGGCCACGCCGGCCACCGGCGCGATGATGGGCACGCCCGCGTCCATCAGGCTCAAGGTGCCGCCGCAGACCGTCGCCATCGAACTCGAACCGTTGCTCTCCGTAATGTCCGACAGCACGCGGATCGTGTAGGGAAAATCGTCTTCCGGCGAGACGCCTTCGGGATCTTCCTCCGCCATAAACGGCAGAATTCCCGACAGGGCGCGTTCGGCCAGTTTGCCGTGGCCGATCTCGCGCCGTCCCGGGCCCATGATGCGGCGCACTTCGCCCACGGACCACGGCGGGAAGTTGTAATGCAGCATGAACCGGCGGAATTCCTCGCCGGTCAGTTCGTCAAGGCGCTGCTCGTCGCTGCGCGTCCCGAGGGTCGTGGTCACAAGCGCCTGGGTCTCCCCGCGGGTAAACAGGCACGAACCGTGGGCCCGGGGAAGCACCCCCACCTCGATCGTGATGTCGCGCACCGTGGTGAGATCGCGGCCGTCGACGCGCGTGTTCGTCTCAATGACGGCCTGGCGCATGAGAGCCCGTTCCAGGTTGCCAAAGGCCTCGCGCACGTCGCCCGCGACTTCCTCGAACTTCTCCGCGCCGTATTCGCCCAGGAGCTGCTCTTCGAGCTTCGCTTCGAGGGCGTCCACCGCTTCCTGGCGTTCGTGCTTGCCGGTGACCGCGAGCGCGTCTTTCAGCGCAGCCTTCGCGATACGCTCGACATCGCTGACGACCTGCGGATCGAGCTGCGGCGGGTCGAACGGCATCTTCTCGACGCCGGCCCGGGCGCGGAATTCCTCGATGGCCGCACAGATCTTCTTGATTTCCAGATGGCCGAGGTCGAGCGCTTCCAGAAGCGTCTCTTCCGACACTTCATCGGAGAGACCTTCCACCATGAGGATGGCTTCGCTCGTGCCGGCGATCACCAGGTCCAGCGTGCTCAGCTCCATCTCGCTCGTCATGAGGGGATTCACCACGAGTTTGTCGTCGATCATGCCGATACGGACGGCGCCGATGGGCCCGTCGAACGGCAGCTTCGAGATATGAAGCGCGGCCGAAGCGGCGTTGATGGCCAGCACGTCCGGGTTGTGCTCGTTGTCGGTCGAGTAGACCGTCGAACAGACCTGCACCTCATTGGTGAAGCCCTTGGGAAAGAGCGGCCGGATGGGGCGGTCCGTCAGCCGGCACACGAGCACTTCGCGCTCGCTGGGCCGGGCTTCGCGGCGGAAAAAGTTGCCGGGGATCTTGCCCGCGGCGGAACTCTTCTCGCGGTAGTCGACCGTCAGGGGAAAGAAATCCTGGCCGGGACGGGATTCCGGCGAGACGCACACGGCGCAGAGCACCATCGTGTCGCCCTGGGTGACCAGCACCGAGCCGTGCGCCTGTTTCGCGATTCGGCCGGTCTCAAAGGTCAGATCCTTGCCGCCAACATTTACAGAGAGACGTTCAATCATGTTACTGAACTCCGTTGGGTCTAGGAACGTCTCTCACCCCGTTCCAAGAGGTCCATCTATTGATTCGTTTGTCTTTGTTCGCTTTTGTGTGAATGCTGCCGCCGCGCCGCGGCGCGGCGACGGAATTACTTGCGCAGACCAAGCGTCTTGACGATCGCGCGGTACCGCTCAATGTCCTTGTTGCGAAGGTAATTGAGCAAATTGCGGCGCTGTCCGACGAGCTTCAGCAGGCCGCGGCGGCCGGCGAAGTCCTTCTTATGGGTCTGGAAATGCCCCGTCAGGTGGTTGATGCGTTCCGTGAGGAGCGCAATCTGCACCTCCGGGGAACCCGTGTCGCCCTCGTGCTTCGCGTGATCCGTGATAATCTGCGTTTTGCGTTCTTTTGCGATCGCCATGGCCTGTCACCTTTCTGTTCAATTCGCCCGATTCCAAGCCCGCCGCCGGTGCCGCGCGCGGCCGAGAACCGGGTACGTTGCCCTTACGCGGACGGGCCGCCGGGCCCGCCCGATGTCATGCTACTTGTCGCTCAGCGCCGCCAGACCCGGCAGTACCTTGCCTTCGAGCATCTCGAGCGAGGCGCCGCCGCCCGTCGAGACGTGCGACATCCGGTCGGCCAGCCCGTACTGGGTCACGGCCGCGGCCGTGTCGCCGCCGCCGATGACGCTGGTGATGCCGGGCGAATTCGCGAGCAGCTCGGCTATCGCCCGGGTGCCTTTCGCGAACGGTTCCATCTCGAACACCCCGACCGGGCCGTTCCACACGACCATCTTCGACTGCGCGATGGCCGCCATAAACTTTTCAAGCGTCTTCGGGCCGATATCCAGGCCCTGCCACCCGGGCTCGATCTGCCCCAGCCCGGCCACCTTCGTGTGCGCGGTCGCGTCAAACGCATCGGCCACAACGGTGTCTTCGGGAAGAAGGAGTTCAATGCCCCGTTCCTTCGCCTTTTCCATCGCTTTCCGGGCCACCTCGATACCGCCCTCATCGAGGAGCGAATCGCCGATTTCGTAGCCCTGCGCCTTCATGAACGTGTACGCCATGCCGCCGCCGATGATCAGCGTGTCGACCAGGTTCAGGAGATTGTCGATCACCGTGATCTTGTCCGACACCTTCGCGCCGCCCAGCACCGCCGTGAGCGGCCGGTCGGGGCTCTGGAGCACTTTCGAGAAGTATTCCATCTCCTTCGCCACGAGATAGCCCGCCGCGCTCTTGCCGACGAAGCGGGTCACGCCCTCGGTCGAGGCGTGCGCCCGGTGTACGCTGCCGAACGCGTCGCTCACGTACACGTCGCCCAGCGAGGCCAGCTCTTTCGAGAGCGCCTCGTCGTTCTTCGTCTCGCCCGCGTGGAACCGGGTGTTCTCGAGGAGAATGATGTCCCCCGGCTTCATGGCGTCCACCGCCTGCTTCACCTCGGGACCCACGATGGCGTCCACCTTGGTCACGTTGCCCCCGACCAGCTCGCGGAGCTTGTCGGCGACGAAATCCATGCGCAGTTTCTGGTTGGCCTTGATGATCTTGGCCTTCTCTTCTTCCGATTCGGCCTTGTCGGGGTTCTTCGGGCGCCCGAGGTGCGACATGAGAATCAGCATGCCGCCGTTGTCGCGGACATACTGGATGCTCTTGAGCGCCGCGCGGATGCGCGTGTCGTCACGCACCGTGCCGTCGTCGTTCTGGGGCACATTGAAATCCACGCGCATGAGCACGCGTTGGCCTTTCACGTCGAGGTCTTCAATCATCAGTTTGGCCATGAGTCACACTCCACGAGGTTGGTGTGACGGGCCCGCGCGCCGCGCACGCGGGCCCGTGGTGCTGCTTCGTTCTTATGCCATCCGCTTCAACAGGTCGATGCAACGGCAGGAGTAACCCCACTCGTTGTCGTACCAGGAAATGACCTTCGCGAAATTGTCGCCCATCACCGTCGTGCACAGCGAGTCGAAGATGCTGGAATGCGGATTGCCGATCACGTCGCACGAGACGATCGGATCTTCGCAGTACTGCAGGATGCCCTTGAGGTTGCCTTCGGCGGCCGCTTTCATCGCGGCGTTGATCTCTTCCGCGGTCGCTTTTTTCTCGAGCTCGACCGCCAGGTCCACCACCGAACCGTCCTTCACCGGAACGCGCATGGCCATGCCGTCCAGCTTGCCGTTCAACGCCGGGAGCACCTTGCCTACCGCACGGGCGGCGCCGGTCGTCGTCGGGATGATCGACTCGGCGGCGGCGCGGGCGCGGCGCAGGTCGCTGTGGGGCATGTCGTGCACGCGCTGGTCGTTGGTGTACGCGTGGACGGTCGTCATGAGGCCGCGCTTGATGCCGAAGGTCTCGTGAAGCACCTTGGCCATCGGGGCAAGGCAGTTCGTCGTGCAGCTCGCGTTCGACACCACCACGTCGCTGGCTTTCAGCGTGTCTTCGTTGACGCCCATCACGATAATCGCGTCGACCGCATCCTTCGGGGGCACGGTCAGAAGCACCTTCCGGGCGCCCGCTTCAACGTGCATCATGCACTGTTCTTTCTTGCGGAACACGCCGGTGGATTCCAGCACCAGCGACACGCCGCTTTCTTTCCAGGGCAGTTCGGCCGGGTTCTTGATCGCCGTGACTTTGATTTCCTGACCGTCGACGATGATCGAATTCTCCGTGCTCTTGACGTCGCGCGAGTACACACCGTTGACGGAGTCGTATTTCAGCAAATGGGCAAGCGTCTTCGCGTCGGTCAAGTCGTTGATCGACTCTACGTCGAAGTTCTTGTCTTCCATGAGCAGCTTGAACACGTTGCGGCCAATCCGCCCGAATCCGTTGATGCCTACCTTAATTGCCATGGTGCGTTCCTTTCATTCGTTGCGAAACTCGCGATTGTTCGGTTGCATGGGGCCGTCCCCAGGTATTCCCTCTTCCAAACCGATACGGGTATCGGCCAATGGCTTTTGTGTATGCAGATGGGCGCGTCCGCTGGAAAGGGGGTTCCCTGGGACACTCCGTACGCGCCGCCCCCGGGGCTACAGACCGACCCTGGGGCATGTCGTTCAGACATCTCACCTGATATTCAAGCGGGTACTATGCCACAGTTGCGGAATCTAAGTCAAATGACCACACGGAAATGGACCGATCGCGGCCCGGTTCAGGCCGCCGCCCGTAACTCAGGCGCGTCAGTCGGCCCCGTCACGTGGCGTGCGATACGCCCTGGACGCCTTTTCGAACCTGCAAGTCCTGCGTGCGGAGCCATTCGATGGCATCGTTCAGCACAACCACGACGTGCGCCTCGTCCAGGCCGATGTGGTCGCTGTCGTACCAGATGATCTCCTTGGGCTCATGGGCGGCCTGGAAAAGGGCCTCGCCGCTCGCCGCGGGAACGAGGGTGTCGCGTGTGCCATTCTGGAACAACACCGGCCGCGGAGACGCCCACGCCACGTAACGGATCGGGTCGGCCGGCGCAAGAAAAAATGCGGCCAGACACACCGCCGGCTGCGTCCAGATGCCCAGAAGATCGCGCGTCTGCGGGCTGTCGAGCAGCAGTCGCAGATTGCCCCCGCCGTACACCAGCACCCCCGCCTGCAGGCGGGGTTCAAACGCGAACGCGGTGGACCCGGTGATCGCGCCGAAACTCGCGCCGACCAGATACAGCCGGTGCGCGTCAATGTCTTCACGGGTCACGAGGTAATCCACCAGCCGGCGGGTTTCGAGGACGGTCAGCGCGCCGCGGCGCCGCAGCGCCAGGGCCTCGGTTATCTTGTCCGCATCGTCTGCCAGACGCCGCTCCCCCCGCGTGTACTGGTCAAAGGTGGCAATCGCGAACCCGCCCCCGACGAACTGCGGGGCAATCGTATCGATGAATTCCTTTTTCTGGCCGATGCCGTGCAGGAAGATCACGCAGGGATACGGCCCGTCCCACGACCGGGGCGTTGCCAGCACCCCGGGCACCCGGTCCTCACCGGCCACTCCCGCAAACGAGAACTCCGTGCGCTGATACTCCGGGATCACCGCCGGAGGCTCTTCCTGAGCGTCAAGCGGAAGCGCGGGGTCATACCCCTTGTAGTAATCGGCATCCCAACGGGCCTTCGCCACGAGCAACAGGGCCGCCACCGTCACCAGCCCGAAACCCACCCAGAACGCAAGACTTCTATTCACTGTGCACACCTCAGATACCGATCCGTCTCCGATTGCCCCCCGCAAATGGGGACTATACCACGCTCAGGGCCGCGGATCGCAAAAAGCGCCCCGGCTCACGCGCGAGCCGGGGCGCTGTGCCCGTGTCGTGCTCTGCTTCAGGCCGGTTTCAGTTCCCGGCCCCGGTCAGCGCGCCCGCCAGCACGGCCGACGCCTCGTTGACCGGCTGCTCGCCCGGATACCGGACGAACTCCACATGGCCGTCCATGTACAGCACATTGCTGCCGCCGGGCACATGGTTGAAGTACTCGACGTTCGTCGAGAGCAGGTCCCACATCACGAATACCTCGCTCTGGGCATGCGCGCTGCCCGCGGCATTGTTGATGTCGGTGATGAGGAACCGCTCGATGCCTTCCCGAAGCCGATAGACGACATTGCCGCCGCTGTTCCCGTAACCGGCCCCGCCGGCGCCGACAAGATCCATGTCGCCATCCACATGGCCGGCCAGGCCCACGGGATCCAATCCGTACGGAGGCACATAGGCCGCGGCCCCCCCAATGAGCGCCGTCGCCCAGTACACAAACTGGGCCGGTCCTATGTCGGCGGGATCAATCTGTTCATCCGCATCCAGAAGCGGATTGACCACGTCGGCCAGAGGCGTCAGTGCCACGAGCGGCCCGTCCCAGGCGTCAAACATCCAGCCGTAGTACGTGTAGCTCTCGTCGGCCACGCGCATGCACGACCCGCCGTTCGTGTCATAGTCGCCGAAGCAGAACACCGCGTCGGGCGCCATGCCCGTGTTACCGCTCGAATTCACGTAGAGCCGGTCCTCGAAATCCGTGCCGGGATCCGAAGGACACCGCAATACCCACGGATCCGTCAGGTATTCGGGGTAAATCGACGGCACCATCGCGCAGAAGTCGAGGGCAACGCCCGCTTCCCCCGAGAAGTCGTTCGAGAAAAGCCCGACCTGCACCATGGGCCATTTTTCCCCTTTGCTTTCGTTCGCGTACATCTTGAAGACCAGCCCCATTTGTTTGAGGTTGTTGGCGCAGCTTGCCCGGCGGGCCGCCTCGCGAGCGCGGGCAAGTGCGGGGAGCAGGATGGCCGCCAGAATTCCAATGATTGCGATAACCACCAGCAGCTCGATCAACTAAATCCCTGTCTGTGTCTCATCGGTACACCCTCCTTTTCCTACTGGACCACGCCCCAATTCCTTCCCCCACGGAAGAAATCGTTTACCATGTCCAGTTTGATATATAGTGAGCATTTTGTCAATATCTTCGCCTCTAATCCTGTTGTAATTATGTAACTTATTTTAATATAAACACTTATAGCTATAGAAAGACAGGAGAA